>JAZPYU010000049.1:0-12746 GCA_045544295.1 Ructibacterium sp.
TTACAAACCGGTGGCTTTGCCTGAGGTGCGATTTTCACCAGATCAAGATTCTTTTCATCTGCCATGGCCTGCGCAACCTTGTTTTCCACAACGCCAAGTTGTTCCCCATCCGGGCCGATTAAACGAACCTCTTTGTCTCTGATTTCCTCGTTAATCATCAAATCCTGCTTTGCTATAACAAAACACCTCCAAACAGAAAATTTCTGTTTTTTACAGAAGTGCCTTTGCCTCCGCAATAAAAAATGCGGAATGCAAAAGCATTCCGCACATATTTCAAGATAAGAAAAATCTTATTCAAAATAAGTCCTAAAAAAGGATTGCCCTTTTGCCACGTCCGACGAAGGGGAGAAGCGGAAACTTCTGCTTTACCGGAATATACTACCATAGGTTTTCTCCTTTGTCAAGGACTTTTTTTCATTTTCAAGAAAATATCTAAATTTTTTTAATATTTCCCTGGATTTTTGACTCCCATCCTATAAAAAATACTTGCTATTTTCCTATAATAATAGTATAATACATAGGTTAAGATATTTCAATATAATTTGACTTTAAGAAAGCAGGTTTTTGCTTATGACAAATCATAGATATACATTACCGTTATTACCCCTTCGGGGAATCAATGTTTTTCCAGGGATGATTCTGCATTTTGACGTGGGTAGACCCAAATCTGTTGCCGCTGTCCATCGGGCGATGGATGAGGATAAACTCATCTTTTTGTGTTATCAGAATGACATCACGGTTGATGACCCCGGCCCCGTTGACTTGGCAGAAGTTGGTACCGTTGCGGAAATCAAACAAATTTTAAACCTCCCCGATGGCAACATCCGGATTTTGGTAGAGGGTTTATATCGTGGGCAAATCACTCGTTTTGCAGAACTGGATAAGTTTACACAGGTATTTATTTCTCGTTTGGATGATATCGAATCCGACGACGAATTAGCCGTTCAGGTATTGATGCGTCGTGCTTTTCATTTGGTAGAGCATTTCTTAGAACTCTACGACCGTCTCTCTCCGGAGGCAGTTACTTCTCTTCTGTCCATTGAAGATGCAGGAGAACTGGCTGACGTGGTTGCGGCAAACTTCCCATTAAAACCCCAACTGAAACAGGAAATTTTAAACGAACTTCATCAAGAAAAGCGTTTAGAAAAGTTAATTCATATTTTAGAACACGAGACAGAACTTTTAGAAATTGAGCAAGAGATTATGGACAAGGTCCAAGATAACCTTGACCAAAATCAGCGGGATTATGTACTCAGGGAGAAACTGAAAGTCATTCAGGAAGAACTGGGCGAGGGAGAAGCCGCAGATGGCGACATTAAAAAATATCGCGCCCAGATGGAAGGCAGAGAGATTCCTGCCGAAGTTTGCGAAAAATTAGAAGAAGAATTTAACCGATTGAGAAAAGGCCATCCTTATTCTCAGGAATATGGTGTCATCCAGAATTATATTGAAACGGTTCTTTCCCTGCCCTGGGGTATTGAGACGGAAGATATTTTAGATATGGAACTTTCCCGGAAAATTCTTGACCGTGACCATTACGGCTTAGAAAAGGTAAAGGAACGAATTTTGGAATACATCGCCGTCCGGAAACTTTCCGGCAAACCCAAGAGTAATGTTCTTTGTTTGGTTGGCCCTCCGGGAACCGGTAAGACCTCCATTGCCCGTTCTCTGGCAGAAGCCTTAGGACGCGGCTATGTCCGCATCAGTTTGGGCGGCGTTCAGAATGAGGCGGAAATCCGCGGTCACAGAAAGACCTATATTGGTGCTATGCCCGGGCGGATTATTGATGCCTTAAAACAGGTCGGCAGTTCCAATCCTTTAATGCTGATTGATGAGATTGATAAAATGTCTCACGATTTTCACGGGGACCCTTCCTCTGCTATGCTTGAGGTGTTTGATCCGGAACAAAACAAAAACTTCCGGGACCACTTTTTAGAACTTCCCTTTGATTTATCCAACGTTTTATTCATTGCAACCGCCAATTCTTTAAGCACCATCCCACGTCCTCTTCTTGACCGGATGGACGTGATTGAAATCAGCGGTTACAGTTTAGAAGAAAAGCAACACATTGCCACCAAATATCTTCTGCCCAAACAACGGAAGTTACACGGGTTAAAAGCGGCACAACTCAAGTGCGGTGTTAGTGTGATTTCCTCTATCATTGATGGATATACCCGGGAATCCGGCGTTCGGTCTTTGGAGCGGAAGATTTCTGCCCTTTGCCGAAAGGCGGCAGTTAAATTTGCAGAGGATGAAACCCTGTCCTCTATCTCGGTAACTGCCAAAAATCTCACCGATTTTCTTGGCAAACAAACCTACCGCTATGACCAAACCGCTGAGCAGAACCAAATCGGTTTGGTAACCGGTCTTGCCTGGACAGAAGTAGGCGGTGATACCCTCTCGATTGAAGTGAACACCATGCCGGGTACCGGCAAATTGGAACTGACCGGTAGCCTTGGGGATGTGATGCAGGAATCCGCCAAAGCAGCCCTGAGTTTTTTGAGAAGTAACACGGCAAATTTAGGAATTGCACCTGATTTTTATAAGCAAATGGATATTCACATCCACGTTCCGGAGGGAGCCGTCCCCAAAGATGGTCCTTCTGCCGGCATTACTATGGCAACGGCTTTGGTTTCTGCCCTGACCGGACGGCCGGTAAACCGCTATGTGGCTATGACCGGCGAGGTTACGCTCAGAGGCAGGGTTCTGCCTATCGGCGGTTTAAAAGAAAAGGCGTTGGCGGCGTTTCGTATGGGAATTAAAACCATTGTACTTCCCTATGACAACAAGCCCGACTATGAGGAACTTCCGGATAAACTGAAAGAAAATATCCAGTTTATCTTTGCCAAGGATATGAATACCGTTTTAGAAACGGCACTTCTTCCTGCTCCGCCCCAAAAAAAGCAGGAGGCAAAAAAAGAGATGCAGTATATTGAATCTTTCATTACCGGTGCCGGAATTAAAGACAGAATTCGTGCTAAATCCACTTCGATGTAATGGAGGTCTTTATGGAATATATTGATGCAAAACTTCTGGCAACGGCGGTAAAACCCACCCAATATCCGGATACTTTGGTGCCGGAAATTGCCTTTGCCGGACGTTCCAACGTGGGAAAGTCATCCTTAATCAACTGCCTTACCAACCGCAACAAGTTGGCAAGAACCAGTAGCACCCCCGGAAAAACTGCCACCATCAACTTTTATGACATTGCCGGTCAGTACCGGTTGGTGGACTTACCGGGCTATGGCTATGCAAAAGTTTCTAAGGACGAACAACTCCGTTGGGCAAAGATGATAGAAACTTACTTGACAGACCGTTTTAATCTCGTTCAAGTGGTACAGTTGGTGGATGCACGTCACAAGCCGACCCAGGACGATATTACTATGCTGAACTGGATTCGGCATTTTGGATATACTCCGGTTGTGGTTGCCACCAAACTGGACAAGTTGAAGAAATCTCAGATTGAACAAAACCTGACTGTGATTTATGAAATGCTGGAACTGGACGATGACAGTATTCTTCTTCCTTTCTCCTCTGAAAAGAAAACCGGACGGGAAGATTTGGCAGAACTGATTGATTTACTTTGCAGCAAATACAACCCGGACCAGGGCCGGTGTTTATAAGGATATCGAAAGGAGTTATGACACCATGATTAACAAACCCCGTGGGACAGAGGACATTCTGCCCTCCCAAAGTCCCCTTTGGCAGAAAATTGAAAACGCCGCCAGAGAAGTTTGTGCCACTTATGGCTACAAGGAAATCCGCACCCCTGTTTTTGAGGACACTTCTCTTTTTCAACGTGGCGTTGGTGACACCACTGACGTGGTACAAAAAGAAATGTATACGTTTGAGGACAAGGGCGGCAGAAGCATTACCCTGCGTCCGGAAGGAACTGCCTCTTTGGTACGGAGTTTTATCGAAAACTCTCTGTATGCAGACCCGCAACCTACCAAACTCTTCTATTTGATTTCCTGCTACCGCTATGAAAAGCCCCAATCCGGTCGACTGCGAGAATTCCATCAGTTTGGGATTGAATGTTTTGGCGGAACTTCCGATGCCACCGATGCAGAAGTGATTGCTTTGGCACTTTCTTTCTTTGAAAAGTTAGGTGTTAAGGGATTAAAATTAAACCTTAACAGCATTGGCTGTCCGGTCTGCAAAAAGGAATACAACGAGAAGTTAAAGGCATGCTTCACCGAGCACAAAGACAAACTCTGTGAGACCTGTAACACCCGTCTTGACAAAAATCCTATGCGGATTATTGATTGTAAATCAGAAATCTGTTCCGGCATTGCCAAAGATGCACCTAAGATGATTGACCATCTTTGTGAAGATTGTAAAGCACATCTTGACAAAACCCTTGCTTATTTGGATGCCGTTGGTATTTCCTATACCATAGACCCCACCATTGTCCGTGGTCTTGACTATTACACCCGCACCGTCTTTGAAATTACCTCGGATGCTTTGGGTGCACAATCCACCGTTTGCGGTGGCGGCCGCTACAACGGTTTGGTGGAAGAATTGGGCGGCAAACCTACCGAGGGCATTGGCTTTGCGGTAGGTTTGGAGCGGCTTGTGATGATTATGAAAAGTCAGGGGCTGGAACAGGATATTCCGGATACTGCCCCGGCGCTGTTTATTGCCGCTATCGGCGATACCGCTGATATCATCGCGCAAAAATTAGTTTATGACCTTAGAAAAATGGGTATTCACGCAGAACGTGATTTGTGTGAACGCAGCGTGAAAGCACAGATGAAATACGCCAATAAATTAGGAGCCAAGTTCAGTATGGTTCTGGGCGAATATGAAATCAGCAACCATAAAGCAGACATCAAAAATATGGAGACCGGCGAAACAGTTTCGGTTACTCTGTCTGCGGACGAGATACAAAAGATTTTGGGAGCATAAGATAAGGAGGAATTTCCATGCAATTTGAAACTATGGCAGGACTGAAAAGAACCCATATGTGCGGTCACCTTTCTGCCGCCAATGAAAATGAAGTCGTTACCCTGACCGGTTGGGTAGCAAGAAACCGGCGTTTGGGCGGGGTTAACTTTGTTACTTTAAGAGACAGAACCGGCATTATCCAACTTTCTTTCAATGACGAAAGTGACCGGGCTGTTTTTGAAAAGGCAGAACAGTTAAAAAGCGAGTATGTTATCGCGGTACAAGGCAAGGTTCTGCTCCGTACCCCGGAGAACATCAATCCGGATATGGCTACCGGCGAAATTGAAGTTTTTGTTACCGAACTGCGCATCTTAAACGGTGCAGAAACCACACCGTTTTATATTGAAGAAAATATCGACACCAAAGACGCTCTGCGGTTAAAATATCGGTATTTGGATTTGCGCCGTCCCGATATGCAACGGAATATGATTTTAAGACATCGGGTGGCAAAACTTGCCAGAGACTATTTTGACCAAAACGGCTTTTTGGAGCTGGAAACCCCCATTCTTACCAAGAGCACCCCGGAAGGTGCCCGTGACTATCTGGTACCCAGCCGTGTGCATCCCGGCAACTTTTATGCTCTGCCCCAGTCTCCCCAGTTATACAAGCAGTTGTTGATGCTGGGCGGTTACGACCGTTACTTCCAGGTAACCCGTTGTTTCCGTGACGAAGATTTGCGTGCAGACCGTCAGCCGGAATTTACCCAACTTGATATGGAACTTTCCTTTGTAGATATTGATACCATCATTGAAGTGAACGAAGGCTTTTTAAAGAAACTTTTCGGCGAGGTTTTAGGTCTTGAAGTAAAGACCCCCTTCCTCCGTCTTCCCTATCAGGAGGCTATGGACCGATTCGGTTCTGATAAACCGGATACTCGTTTTGGTATGGAATTCATCAACATTTCCGAAGAAGTAAAAAATTGCGGCTTCCAGGTATTCACCGGTGCTGTGGCAAACGGTGGTAGCGTTCGTTGTATTGTAGCAGAAGGTCTTGGAGAAAAGATGACCAGAAAGACCTTAGATAGCCTTTCTGAATATGTTAAGACCTATCGTGCTAAGGGTATGGCTTGGATTGTGGTGGAAGAGGGCAACCTCCGTTCCCAGATTACCAAATTCTTTACAGAAGATGAAGTCAATGCCATCCTTGCTAAGACCAACGCCAAAGTTGGCGATGCCATCTTGATTATCGCTGATAAAGATCAGGTGGTTTATGATGCACTTGGTAACCTCCGTTTAGAAGTGGCTCGGCGGTTTGACTTGATTGACAAGTCTAAGTTCAACTTCCTTTGGGTTACTGACTTCCCCCTCTTTGAATACAGCGAGGACGAAGACAGATATGTGGCAAAACACCATCCCTTTACCCATCCGGTGGATGAGGATATTTCCAAACTGGAAACCGATCCGGCAAGTGTTCGGGCAAAGGCTTATGACATTATCTTAAACGGCACGGAAATCGGCGGCGGAAGTCTGCGTATTTTCCAGACCGACTTGCAGGAAAGAATGTTCAAAGCCTTGGGCTTTACCCAGGAAGAGGCTTGGGAACGGTTTGGTTTCTTGATGGAAGCCTTCAAGTATGGTACACCGCCTCACGGTGGTTTGGCATATGGCCTTGACCGTCTGGTGATGATTATGGCAGGTTGTGACTCCATTCGTGACGTCATCCCCTTCCCCAAGGTACAGACCGCAGCAGAACTAATGAGCGGTTCTCCCTCTATGGTAGACCCCAAACAGTTAGAAGAACTTGCCATTGCCATTACGGCTCAGATTGAAAAACCCATTGAGGAAATTACGGAATAGAGAGGATAAAATCATGAAGAATGTTTTTGATATTTTACAGGAACGTGGTTTGATTGCACAAACCACCCACAAAGACGAAATCCGCAGAATTTTAGGAGAAGAAAAAATCACTTTTTACATTGGTTTTGACCCTACTGCTGACAGTTTGCATATCGGTCACTTTATGCAGTTGATTGTGATGAAACATATGCAAAACGCCGGCCACCGTCCCATTATTCTTTTGGGTGGCGGTACTACTATGGTCGGTGACCCCACCGGTAAGGCAGATATGCGCCCGATGATTACCCAGGAAGAAATCCAGCATAATGCGGATAACTTCAAGGTACAGATGTCTAAGTTTATTGACTTTTCCGATGGCAAAGCCATTATGGTGAACAATGCTGACTGGCTCTTAAAACAAAACTATGTGGAATTTTTGCGGGAGGTTGGCGTTCACTTTACCGTCAACAAGATGCTCACCGCAGAATGTTATAAGTCCCGTATGGAAAAGGGTCTTACCTTCTTGGAATTCAACTATATGTTGATGCAGAGTTTTGACTTCTACAAACTAAACAAAGACTATGGTTGTATTATGGAATTCGGCGGTGATGACCAATGGTCCAATATCATTGGCGGTATTGAACTGATTCGCCGGAAGGAAAGCAAACAGGCTTATGGTATGACCTTTACCCTGCTTACCACTTCCGAGGGCAAAAAGATGGGCAAGACCGAAAAAGGCGCCCTGTGGCTTGACCCGGAAAAAGTTTCTCCCTATGACTTCTATCAGTATTGGAGAAACGTGGATGACAAAGACGTGATCCGTCTCCTTAAATTAGTTACCTTCCTGCCTATGGAACAGATAGCAGAATACGAAAAGTTAGAGGGCCAGGAACTCAATAAAGTAAAATGCGTTCTGGCTTATGAAGTAACCAAGATGGTACACGGCGAAGAAGCAGCCAAAGCAGCAAACGATGCCGCAATGGCAATCTTCAGCGGTGGTAGCGATACTTCCAATATGCCCTCTGAAACCATTTCTGCCGGTGATTTGGGCGATGGTATGAATGTATTGGATTTACTGCTTCAAGTCAATCTTATCCCCTCTAAGGGTGAGGGCCGCAGATTGATTCAGCAGAACGGTCTTACCCTTGCCGGCGAAAAGGTTACTGCCATAGATTTAATGGTAACCCCGGATATGTTTGAGAATGGCGAACTGGTGATTAAAAAAGGTAAAAAGACATTCTTAAAATTGATTTTAGGTTAATGGCAAAAGAAAAGCCGGTGCAAATGATATCCACCCCCAAAAGTGTCTAACTTTTGGGGTGCATATCTTTTGCTCCTGCTTTTATATTTTATGTTCTTTTTGTATTGCTCCGTCTAAATCTTTCCACAAGAAGATGTTATCTTCCAAAACCATATAACCGTGCCAGGAGTTTTCTTTGGGGATGGAAACAGAACCGGGGTTTAAGTACCATACCCCCTCCACCTCTTTGCAGGCAGGGATATGGGTATGTCCGCAAAGGAGAACTTCTCCCTTGGCAATAGGCGGTAAATTGCTGTCAGAGACGTGATGACCGTGGGTAGCATAAATCACCATTCCCGCCCAGCAAATTATGCTATAATCCGCCAAAATCGGTGTCTCCAAAAGCATCTGGTCTACCTCGGTATCGCAGTTACCCCGAACGCAAATGATTTTTTCTTTCTTTTTATTTAGCATCTCCGCCACCGCTTTGGGGTCATAACCCTGAGGCAAAGGATTTCTTGGTCCATGATAGAGCAAATCCCCCAATAACAAAATTTTATCCGGTTCTTCTCTTTCTATGGCATCCATCCATTTTTCACAATAGTATGCAGAACCATGGATGTCCGATGCAATCATCAATTTTTTCGGCATCAGTTTTGCTCCTTCTTGTTGATTTTCTCTACTTCCACAAAGCCGTCCGGCGTTTCCACCACATCATAGCGGTTAAGCAGGAACCTTCTAACACCAAAGAGAATTGCAATGGCAATCACGGTAATCAGATTTTGCAGTGGTGCGGCATGACCTACAATCAGTTGCCGGGCAAGGGCAAATGCCATAACCTCGATAATGGTTTCCGGCGTATGTTTACAAAGCATCTTGATTAACTCGGCACCGATTGCCAGAATAATAGCATCATCCAGAACCGTCATCAAAGAACTTGTACTTTCAAAAGCAAGGCCTAAGTTCACCAAATCAAAAATCATCCGTACTGCAAAAAGCAAAATAGAAATTGCAACAATAATGGCAATCAAAAGTTCAAAAAGATAACTTGACTCAAACATTTTATCCTGCAGTTTTTTTCTCATAGGTAATACCCCCTTTTTCTTCTATTCTATAAGAAATTAAAACAAATGTAAATAGTTTAATACAAAAATCCATCCAAACAAGGTCACCAGACAAGCCGCGGAAGAAACCACAATCACCTGTGCCGCCAACTTTTCATCTCCGCCCATCTGCTGCACCATAGAAAACGAAGAAATGGCAACCGGCGTACCAAAAGCAGCCAAAAGACAAGCCAAAGCCTCGCCGGAAAAACCAAACCGGATGGCAAAGAAAAGGACAATGAGTGGCACAACAATCAATCTTGCAAGAACCGTAATTACAATATCCTTGGCATAGCCTTTCATATCTCCAAAGGCAAATTCAGAACCTAAGGCAATGATGGATAAAGGCGATGTCATAACCGCAATATCTTTCACGGGGGTTTCCAAAACCACAGGCAATTTGATATCCAAAAGGAAAAAGAAAATTCCTATCAAGCAACCAATAATCAAAGGATTGGTTATAATACCTTTGACCAAAGAAGCAATATCAATTTTCCGGTCATCACTTCCAAACCGTTTTAAGGCAACAACCCCAAGCACATTAAAAAATGGAATGATGACTGACATCATCAATGCCGTCAAGGCACCGGCGCCCTCCCCACAGATGTAGTTGACAAGGGGCATTCCCAAAATCGCAAAATTGGCCCGGAAAAGGCTTTGCAGAATAACCCCGCGCTTGTTATTCTCTTTGGTTATCAACATCACAAAGGCATATCCTAAGATAAAAATGCAAAGAACGCCTATCACCGTGAACAAAATCAACTTGCCATCAAAAATCTGTACCGATTTTGCCCCATAAATATTATAAAAAAGCATCACCGGCAAAAAGATTTTAAAGACAAGTTTATTGATAACATCAAAAGTCTTTTTATCTGCTAATCCAATGTTTTTGATGATATAGCCCAGCATCATCAAAATAAAAAGTGGGGTAACCGCCTGAAATGATAAACGAACGCTTTCCATGTTCCTACTCCTTTTTTGAGGTTTCGTCCCGCAAGCCCAACCCTGTATTTTCCCGCTCCGATAGGTAAATATCAAAATCGGCAAACTAATATGTTGAATTATGTAACTTAACACGTGAAAAACACGATAAAACTGTTTCTTGTGTTACTTTCACTAAAAACACACTTTATAAAGCCAAGTATTTACTATATCTTTTCAAAATCCTTAACATAATACTCCCCCAATTTCGATAATGCTCGACATATCTATATTGCGACACATAAAGTTTAGATGCAAACCTTTATAGCGATATACTCACTTCGTTCGTGCGATATATTTTCACTCTGTTCAAATGCGATATAACTCCGCTTTGCTCCGTTGCGATATGATATAAATTCCTTTCTCGTCCCGAAGGGACATATCGCACCTTTAGTTATATCGCATCCGCAAGGATATATCGCAAATTCCATTAGGAATTTATATCGCTGCGTTGCTTTGCAACGCATTTCTCATATCAAGTCAAGCCTAAAAATGAATTGACAACGACCTTGTCATGAATTGGCGTTCCGCCATGAATTCATGCCGCAGGCAATTCATTGAGTTTGCTTTGCAAACTCATTATATCAGTTTTCTTTTCATTTTTCAACTATTTCTGCAATGTAATCAAAGTGTAAACTTTGGTGTAAACTTTTTCTTGACTTTTCTTTTTGCATCCCTTATAATGGACACGTTATGGAGGGATACATATGCAAAAATGGAAAGACTTTTTAAAGAGAAAAAACATTGACTTTTCCGCAAAACAATATTTTATTGATGCGTTGGGGGCAATGGCACAAGGTTTATTTGCCTCTTTATTGATTGGTACGATTTTATCCACCATCGGGCAACAGTTTGGCATTACTATCTTAGATGAAATCGGCACCTTTGCCAAAAGCGTACAAGGTAGTGCGATGGCGATTGCCATTGGTTATGCTTTGGCTTGTCCGCCTCTTGTTCTATTCTCCCTGACTGCGGTTGGCTATGCCGCCAATAGTTTAGGCGGTGCCGGCGGTGCTTTTGCCGTCTTGATTATCACCGTGGTTGCCGCAGAATTCGGCAAAGCGGTAAGCAAAGAGACCAAGTTGGATATTCTGGTCACCCCTATTGTTACCATTTGTGTGGGTATCATCCTTGCTATGTTGATTGCGGCGCCCATTGGCACAGCGGCAACGGCTGTGGGTAAGTTTATTATGTGGGCAACAGAACTGCAACCGTTCTGGATGGGCATTATTGTTTCCGTTGTGGTTGGCATTGCGCTGACCCTCCCCATTTCCAGCGCAGCAATTTGTGCCGCCATTGGTTTGACCGGTCTTGCCGGTGGTGCGGCTCTTGCCGGTTGTTGTGCGCAGATGGTTGGCTTTGCGGTAATGAGTTTTAAAGAAAACCGTTGGGGCGGTCTTTTGGCACAGGGCATCGGCACCAGTATGTTGCAGATGGGCAACATTGTCAAAAACCCCAAAATCTGGATTCCGCCCATTTTAACTTCCGCCATTATGGGGCCTGTTTCCACCTGTATTTTCAAGTTACAGATGAATGGCGCACCGGTTTCTTCCGGTATGGGAACCTGTGGTTTAGTTGGTCAGATTGGTATGTACACCGGTTGGGTGGCAGACGGTATCAGCATCACCCCTATGCTTTGGCTTGGTATGTTACTGACCCATATCCTTCTGCCGGCAATTTTATGTTGGCTGATTTCTATTCCTTGTCGCAAAATCGGATGGATTAAGGAGAATGACTTAAAGTTAGACTTATAAGTCGGGATGTTAAAATACTCCAGAACGCAAAAAGATGGAATGAATAAATGTTGCTCCGCCATCTTACATCATTTTATTTAAATGCAAAAAAATCTCACATTAGAAACTTCATCTGATGTGAGATTTTTCTTGTATCAATTATCTTTTTGCTATGAACAAACTTCACCTCTCGGCGTATTAATATACGCCTTCGGGTAATCCCTACGGGTTCAGTTTGTCCATTCTGAAGCATTTTTCCTATCCTTTTATTCTTAATCTTAGTCTAAAATGGTGATAGAAAATTCGTCTTTAAATATTTCAGCAGGATTTAAAACTTGCAATCCGTATTTGTTTTCTACCTTAGAATCCTCGTTATCCCGATAGCCCATACCATACCAAGGTTCCATACAAATAAAGGGACCTTCCTCAGGTGCGGTGGTGCTCCAAAAGGCTAAAATGGGGAAGTTGCCATAGGAGAAGCGGACACCCTTGCCGCTATCTTTATGTACCAGTTCCACATAGCGGGACTTAATATCTTCAAAAATCATTGCCTCGTTATCGAAAAGGCTACGGCTAACGGGTAACACGTTACCGCCATCTAATACCAAATCTTTTTTCTTAGCACAAATCTCTATGGCGACCATATCGATATGATTGGAATAAAGAGGTTCTTCTTTTTCAAACTTTAAAAGATAGTCATCATAGGTAGCGCCATCTTCTAAGGGCACATTAAAGCCGGGATGACCGCCAAGGCCAAAGAACATCTTGTTCTTATCTTTGTTTTCTACCACAAAGCGGGTCGCCAAAGTTTCACCCTCAATGGCATAGGTCACCGTAAAACGAAACTCCCAAGGATAAACCTTTTTGGTTTCTGCATCACTTTCTAAAAGAAAGGTGATAGCACTCTCGGTCTGTTCCAGTACCGGCATATCGGTCAGCCGTGCAAAGCCGTGTATCGGCATAGCAT
>JAZPYU010000050.1:0-1896 GCA_045544295.1 Ructibacterium sp.
AGTTCTTATTCTTTTATCTTCAAATATTTGTATTTTATCATTCATATGTATAACCTCCGCAAAGAGTTTTTTATTATAAGTATCAAGAGATACCACATTCCAAAACTATTTGAATTTATTTTTTATGGGGTTGCTAAATTCAAATCTAATTATCTTTATACCAAAGTATTTTTCTAATTCTTTTTCAGAAAGTTTTATTTGCAAAATTCGCTATGTGGCAAGACTATACAATTTTTTATCCCTTGCATAGCAAATGTTATAAATCGGCAAACTATTTATAACTTTTGAGATTTATCACAGACAAATGCACGGTAAAACTATTTCTGTTTTTGAAAAGTCTCTGTGAGTTCCATTTGTATTCACAATAGAATCATACTTAGCTTTCAATTCACGCCGAAGGCAATTCATTGCATTGCAAAGCAATGCTTCGCAACACTAATCCGCCAGGCGGATGCTGATTTCGCCGGCAGAGAGGGTTCTGCTTTCACCGGTGTCGGTCATCAGTAACAATTCTCCGCTGTTGCCGATATCTTTGACCAGATAGCAACTGTCTTCCTCGCCCAGGATGGTAATTCTTTTTCCTATCACCATAGAATGTTTACGGTATTCCTCTAAAAACTCTCCTGTTTTGATGACTTCTTCCAGTTTAGAAATTTTTAAAATCAATTCTGCCGCAAGGCGGGTTTTGTCTACCTTGGGAATATTACCTGCAATCTCCTCTAATTCCTCAGGAAAGACGGCGTTACAGTTAATGCCGATGCCCAAAATTACTACCGGGACTTTCCCCGGCAGGTAAACCGCTTCTGCTAAAATACCGCAGACCTTTTTCCCGTCTAAGTACAAATCGTTCACCCATTTAATTTGCGGAAACTCTCCGATGATATGACAAATAGCCTTTCCGGTCAGTACCGATGCCGCAGTCGTGATTTTGACAGTATCTTCCACAGAAAGGCTTGTCTTTACGATAAAACTGCAATAAATGCCACCATCTTTGGGGGAATAAAAACTTCTGCCAAGTCTTCCCCTGCCCTCGCTTTGATGGTTGGCTAAAATCACGGTTCCGTCCTTGGCACCCATCAGCGCCTGACGTTTTGCCTCCTGATTGGTAGATGCTAACGTTTCAAAAACCTGCACTTGATTGATAGAAACCCCATATTGGGAAAGACCTTCTTTTGTTATCATCCTTTTTCCACCAACTTTACATTCTCATCCCCAAGAATTTCTTTGAAAGCCGTTAAGTTTTCTGCCGTTGGGCTAACCCACAGACTTTCCGGCGCCGCCAAGGTTTCTTTTTCTGCCGCAAAGTGCAGAACCACCGGCACCTTACCCCTACATTGCCGCAACAAACTTTTCAGCACTGTTTCTTTTGCGGCATCGTGACTTTCAAAACGAAGGTACAGCCGTTTCTTTACCCCAGGAGGAACCTCCTCATTCTGCAAAAGTTTTGCAGATTCCAGGCGGAGTTTGGGTGGTGCTTCTTCTGCGATATCCAAATTACCGTCTAAAACCACAATCTGGTCAGTTTGGAGCAGAGGCTCAAACTGACGGAGCAGGCTTGGGAATACCAAAACCTCTATACTGCCGGTTAAATCTTCCAGTTCGATATACCGCATCATTTCCCCGCGTTTGGTTACCTGATTGCGGACACGGGTCACAATCCCCGCAAGACGGACTTTACTGCCGATATTAAACCGATGTTCTTCATCTTCTTTGATGTCCTGAATTTTGGCAGAAATCACCCGTTCTATTTTCTCCCGATACCGGTCTAAGGGGTGGCCGGAAATATACATTCCCACACATTCCCGCTCCATAGAAAGGATATCTCTGTCCTCAAATTCCGGCATATCCGGGAAGTCATCTTCGGTCTGCACGGTGTCTTGCATCATAGAGAACATA
>JAZPYU010000051.1:0-4680 GCA_045544295.1 Ructibacterium sp.
TTTCTTTGTCAAGAGTTTCTTGATATTTATTTCATAATCTTTTGTTCTTTTTTTATGTTACCCTCCATATCTTTATAATAGATTACATAAGAATCAGGAGGAAACATGATGAACAAAAGAACGCCATTGATTTCTATTTTAAAAAACAACCTTTCCCATCATCATAAAAAATGTTGGTTTATTCTTTCTATCTTTATTGTTGGTATTATCTCCGGCTCCTTGTTCACTTCTTTTTCAACATTAGACCAAACGAAAAAATATACCGATGTTTTTCTGACTTCGTTTCCTTTGCAAGGTGTTTCTAAAACTGAAATTTTTAAACTTTCTCTTATCAATCAACTAAAACTTTTTTTCTTTCTTTTTCTTTCCGGATGGCATATTTTTCTTTTCCCCGTAGGTCTTTTACAAATTTTTTTAAAAGGTTTTCGTCTTGGTTTTACTATTTCCGGCTTACTGAAGTTTTACCATTTTCGTGGTTTTTTGCTTTCCTTCTTCGCACTTTTCCCACAAAACTTACTTCTTCTTCCGGCAATTCTATTTTTTGCAGTATATCAAATGATATTTTTGTTTGAGGAAAGAACTCCATTTTTAAAAAAACAATTACATCTAAAAAAAGGTCCCTGTCTGAAAAACTTATTTGTTTCTTTTACCATCCTTTTCTTCCTGCTTCTATCCGCATTGATTGAGGGTTATTTTATACCAAGCACCCTTCAATTCTTCAGAAACTTTTTTACGTCATAGATTTTTATCTTTAAAAATTGATATTTTTCGAAAAAAACCTTGCCAATCCATATAAAATTATGTAAAATAAAGTATTAAGGGGTGATCGCAGGTGAATCTTATGGTTGACGAATATTTAACCTATCTTGAATATGATAAAAAAGTTGCCCTTAACACTTTAGAATCATATCGCAGGGACATCTCCCAATATGAAACTTATTTGCAAAGGGAGCAAATCTTTAACTTGAAAGATGGTAACCATACTATCATTTTAAACTATTTGCTTTTTATGCAACAGCAGGGCAAATCCGTCTCCAGTATTTCCAGAAGTTTAGCCTCCTTACGCTCTATGTATCGTTTTTTTGTTCAAAAAAAATATATTAGGGAAGATCCGACAGAAAAAATTCATGGCTTTAAACCCGAAAAAAAATTACCCCAGATCTTAACTTGTCAAGAAGTAGAAATTTTACTAAAACAACCACAGCCCAAAGATTTTAAAGGCTATCGGGATAAAGCAATGCTTGAAATTCTCTATGCCACAGGAATGCGGGTTACTGAACTGATTTCCTTGCGTCTTAGCGATATCAATCTCTCTGTTGGATATATCAACTGCTCGCATCGTGGTAATACCCGCGTTATTCCTATCTATACCATTGCAAAAAATGCAATACGGGAATATTTAGACCGTGGCAGAAGTAAATTACCGGAAATCATTGATAAAGATATTCTTTTTTTAAACCAAAACGGCGGTCAATTATCCAGGCAAGGTTTTTGGAAGATTTTAAAAGCATACAAAAAACAAGCCGGTATCCAAAGAGAAATTACTCCACATACGTTGCGGCATTCCTTTGCGATTCATCTTTTGGAAAACGGTGCTGACCTAAAATCAATTCAAGAAATGCTGGGTCATATTGATATTTCTTCTACCCAAATGTATGCACAAATTGTTAAAAACAAACTTTTGGATGTCTACGGAAGTGCACACCCAAGAGCCAAAATAAAGTAAATTTTTCCGCATAACAAAAGAAAATACTACGTCGTGGCGGAACGGCAGATTGGAGCAACTTATGAAAGTATTAGTGATTGGTAGCGGTGGTCGGGAACATACAATCGTTTGGAAATTAAACCAAAGCCCGAAAGTGGATAAAATTTATTGCGCACCGGGAAACGGTGGTATTGCAAGTATTGCGGAATGTGTTCCGATTTCTGTTATGGATTTTGATAAACTTACCGCATTTGCTAAGGAAAATCAAATTGATTTAACCGTGGTAGCACCGGACGATCCCTTGGCTGCCGGTGCAGTAGACGCTTTTGAAGAAGCAGGTCTCCGTGCTTTTGGGCCTAATCGTGCGGCAGCAATCATTGAGGGTAGTAAAGCCTTTTCCAAAGACTTGATGAAGAAATATAACATTCCTACCGCCAATTATGAAACTTTTGAAAATAGTACAGACGCAATTGCCTATGTCAAAGACCAAAACCAATTTCCGGTTGTAGTAAAAGCAGATGGTCTTGCGCTTGGAAAAGGTGTTATTATCGCGCAGGATTTTGAAGAAGCCGAAACTGCAATCCACGAGATTATGGACGACAAAGTCTTTGGTGCGGCAGGCGGAAAAGTTGTTATCGAAGAATTTTTAACCGGTCCTGAAATTTCTGTTTTGGCGTTTACCGATGGTAAAACTCTAAAACCTATGGTATCTGCCCAAGACCACAAACGGGCTTATGACAATGACGAAGGTCTTAATACCGGTGGTATGGGAACGTTTTCTCCCAGCCGCATCTATACAGAGGAACTTGCAAAAGAATGTATGGAAAACATCTTCCTTCCCACTATGTATGCAATGAATGCAGAAAACCGGACTTTTAAAGGTGTCCTTTACTTTGGTCTTATGAAGACCTCAAATGGTGTTAAAGTAATTGAATACAACTGTCGGTTTGGCGACCCGGAAACACAAGTTGTACTTCCCAGGCTTAAATCCGACCTGTTTGATATTTTTAATGCAATTATTGATGAAAAGTTAGACCGAATCGATATTGAATGGGAAGATAACGCGGCTGTCTGCGTGGTTCTTGCCTCCGGCGGATATCCAAAATCATATGAAAAGGGCTATCCCATCCAAGGTCTTACTGTTGCAGAAGAAAATGGCGCTCTTGTGTTCCATGCCGGCACCGTTTATCAAGATAACGTTTATAAAACTGCCGGTGGTCGCGTGTTGGGCGTCACCGCAACCGGCAAGGATTTAGACGCCGCAATCAAAGAAGCGTATCGCTTTGTTGATATGATTTCTTTCCAAGATATGCATTATCGCAAAGATATCGGTATCAAAAAAAATCAGTAGTTTTCAGGCGGCATTTCAAATGCCGCCTTATATTTTGAGTTGTCAATTTTACGATAATATGTTATAATGAAAAAATAACAAAAAAGGAGAAAACAAATGTTTGATTTTCATTTACATAGCAAAGTTTCCTTTGATTCCACAGAAGAACCTGCAAATATTGTGGCAATGGCAGAAAAACAAGGCTTAAAGGAAATCTGTTTTACAGACCATATGGATCATCACTACCTGAAAGACGGCAAACATGATATTTTTACCATTGAAGAATATAATAACACATACGATAATCTTAGTTCAGACAAACTGAAAATCAGACATGGCGTCGAATTTGGTCTTACACCATGGAACCAAACCGAGATGGATAATTTCTTATCAAAAAGAAACTTCGATTTTGTACTGGGTTCTATACATTATGCAGACGGATATGATCCCTATTATGAAGAATACTGGGAGCATAACAGTTATGAAGTTGCCATTGAGAAATATTATCAAGAGGTGCTGTTTCAGGTACAAAGTCATAAAAATTTTGATGTGTTAGGACACCTAACCTATATCTGTAAATGTTCGGCAAACCCTTTTAAAACACCAATTCCTTATAAGGAAAAAGCCGAAATTACAGATGAAATTTTTAAAACGCTCATTGCCAACGGCAAAGGCATTGAAGTAAATACCAGCGGTGTTGATAAAACAGGTGCCTTTCTTCCTTCTTTGGACTACATAAAACGTTTTCGGGAACTGGGTGGAGAAATCATTACCATTGGTTCAGACGCCCACACCGCATCAAGGGTAGGTCAATATACTTTTGACGCCATTGCAATGATCAAAGAGGTCTTTCCATACGTTTGTACTTTTGAAAACAGACAACCTATTTTCCAAAAAATTTAAGTGATACGAGGTGTACCTATGGGTATCGGCATTTTAATTTCTTTTATATTTTTATTTTTGGTCTTTTTCTTTCAAAATTCTTTCTGCCTGTCATCAGACAGAACCACTCTTTCCAAAAAAGCAGAGGCTACCATAGATTGGACATGCTTTTTTGTTTTCGGCATCTTCTTACTTTTCCGTCTTTTACTGGCAGCCTTTTCTTCCCCGTACACCAGCGATATGTCTTGTTGGATTGCATGGGGAAATCGCTTTATAGAAATGGGACCTGAAAACTTTTATGCGCCGGATTATTTCTGTGATTATCCCCCGGGTTATATTTATATTCTTGGGTTTGTTGCAAGATTGATGAGCGTTCTTGGGGTATCCGCTTCGTTAAACAACTTCTTTTTCAAACTTCCCGCCATTGCAGGAGATATGATTTTATTCCTCTCTATTTATACGTTTGCAAAGAAATTTTGGCAAAAAAAATCCGCTTTGTTGATTGGAGGTCTTTTCCTCTTAACGCCTATCTTCTGGTATGATTCTGCCGTGTGGGGACAAATTGAATCCATTCTTTTGGCATTTTTGGTTATATCCATCTTACGGCTTTATGAAAAAAAATACTTTTCTGCGATTTTATATTTTATTCTTGCAATCCTGATAAAACCCCAAGGGCTTATCCTTGCTCCGATTTATCTGTTTGCTCTTTTGGTAACCAAAAGAGCAAAAACGATTCTTTCCTGTGCTTTGGGGGGCATTGCAC
>JAZPYU010000052.1:0-11613 GCA_045544295.1 Ructibacterium sp.
ATGCCCCAGACCATCGAGGCGATCAACCATGCCCGTGCCGCAGAGGTTTCTATTATCGTTGCTATCAATAAGATTGATAAAGAAGGTGCAAACCCCGATAGAGTTCGTCAGGAACTGACGGAACATAACCTGATTCCGGAAGAATGGGGCGGTGACACCATCTGCGTAGAAGTTTCTGCAAAGCAGGGTACCAACATCGACCAACTGCTGGAAATGGTTCTTTTGGTTGCAGAAATGAAAGAATTAAAGGCAAATCCTGACCGTGCCGCAAAGGGTACCGTCATTGAAGCACAGTTGGATAAGGGCAGAGGCCCGGTTGCCACCGTGCTGGTACAAAAGGGTACCTTACGTGCCGGTGATATCGTGGTAGCCGGTACTGCGGTTGGCCGTGTCCGTGCTATGAATGACGATAAAGGTAAGAGTGTGAAAAAAGCAGGCCCCTCTATCCCGGTAGAGATTTTAGGTCTTTCCGAGGTTCCGGAGGGCGGCGATGTCTTCTATGCTGTGGATGATGAACGGAAAGCCCGTGAAGTGGTAGAAGCCCGTAAGTTCAAGGCAAAGCAAGAAAAAATCAATGCGGCAACCACCGTTTCTCTGGATAACCTCTTTGCCCAGATTGAAGCCGGCAAGATGAAAGATTTAAACATCATTGTTAAGGCAGACGTACAGGGTAGTGTGGAGGCTGTGAAACAATCCTTAGAACGGATTTCCAATGAGGAAGTTCGGGTTAGAGTTATCCACGGTGCCGTAGGTGCTGTTACCGAGTCTGATGTGATGCTGGCAAGTGCATCCAATGCATTGATTGTTGGCTTTAACGTTCGTCCGGTAGCGGGTGTCAGTGAGGCGGCAGAAGATGCCAATGTGGATATCCGTCTTTATCGTGTTATCTATGATGCGATTGAGGATATTGAAAAGGCGATGAAGGGTATGTTAGAACCTACCTTCCGCGAAGCGGTGATTGGTCACGTAGAAATCCGTACTACCTTTAAAGTTTCGGGCATTGGTACCATTGGCGGTGCTTATGTGTTAGACGGTAAAGTACAGCGGAGCAGTCAGGTACGTGTGGTTCGTGATGGTATCGTGATTCACGAAGGCCTCTTAGGTTCCTTAAAACGTTTCAAGGATGATGTGAAAGAAGTTGCCGCAGGATATGAGTGCGGTATCAGTATTGATAAGTTTAATGACATCAAAGACGGCGATATCATCGAAGTCTTTGTAATGGAACAGGTGGAGGTATAATCCTCCGGAGGAAATTATGGCAAATTATAGTAGAATAGATCGGATTTCCGAAGAGGTCAAGCGTGAACTCAGTAGTGTAATCCGGGAATTGAAAGACCCCCGCCTTCCTGTGATGGTTTCTGTGGTGGCGGTGCGGGTAACCAAAGACTTGAAGTTTGCAAAAGCCTATATCAGTATGATGGGCGACGAAAAAGCACAAAAAGCAGGGATGGATGCCATCCAAAGTGCCGGCGGATTCATCCGTCGGGAGATTGGCAGACGGTTGAATCTTCGGAACACGCCGGAGTTTACCTTTCAGTTAGATGATTCCATCGCTTACGGTGCCCACATCAACGAGGTCTTAAAGGACCTGTAAGAGGTAGTTATGAAAACAATCATTACCCGCCTTTCAGAGGCGAAAAAAATAGGAATCTTTGCCCACGAAAATCCGGATGGGGATGCGTTGGGCTCTGGATATTCCTTAAAATTAGTTTTGCAGGGAATGGGCAAAGAAGCAGAGGTTTTCTTAGCGGAAAACCCCGATGTAATGCCCTATTCTCTGGTTCACGGAAAAGCATCTGCCGGACTTGCTCCGGCAGATTGTGATTTGTTGGTGGCAGTTGACTGTGCGGAGGTACGAAGACTTGCAAAGTATCAGGAAGTATTCCAAAACCATCCCAATACCATTGCCATTGACCACCATATTACCCACCTTCCCTATGCGAAGGCACAACTGGTAAAAGATGTTTCTTCTTGTAGCGAGATTATGGCAGAAATTTATCGGGAAATGGGGATTTCTCTTACCAAAGAAATCGCGGATAACCTTTATCTTGGTATGGTCTGTGATACCGGCAGATTTCAGCATCAGGGAGTAACTTCAAAGACTTTGCGGACCGCAGCAGATTTGCTGGATATGGGTGTTTCTTATGCGGAGATTTCTAAAAAAGTCTTTAACACCAAAAGTCGGGAATATTATGCCCTGATGCAAAAAGCCCTAAATGGTCTTCAGTATTTTGAAGATGGCAAGGTTTGTGTGCTCTATCTTTCTCAGGAAGATTTTGCATCTGCCGGGATTGAAGAATCCGGTGCCGGCGGAATTGTAACCTTGCCGGGAAGCATTGACGGGGTAGAGGTCGGCATTTATATCCGGGAACGGGGCGAAAACGCGTATAAAGTCAGTCTTCGTTCAGAGGGGATTGTGAATGTGGCAGAGGTTGCCAAAGAATTAGGCGGCGGCGGTCACGTCTGCGCCAGCGGTTACAGCGTGGAGAACAAAACGGTGGAAGAACTGGTCAAAGAAGTTCTCTCTGTGATTAAAAAGCAAAAGAATGGGGATTAAAGGATGAACGGTGTTATCAATATTCATAAACCCCAAGGTTTTACCTCTCACGATGTGGTGGCAAAGTTGCGGCGGATTTTGTCTATGAAAAAAATCGGACATACCGGTACCTTAGACCCCGATGCCACCGGTGTACTTCCTATCTGCGTAGGTCGTGCTACCAAGACGGCGGATATGCTCACCGCAACGGAGAAAGAATACATAGCCAAAGTGAAGTTAGGAGCAGAAACCGATACCCAGGACGCTTCCGGCACGGTACTGAAAAGTGCGGAAGTGAAAATTACTGAGGAGGAAATTTTTGCGGCAGCAAGGGAATTTGTAGGTGATATTTTGCAAATTCCGCCTATGTATTCTGCCATTAAGCAGAACGGGAAAAAACTTTACGAACTGGCAAGAGCCGGGCAGACGGTAGAGCGAAAGCCAAGACCTGTCACCATCGAGGAGATTGAGGTTTTGGAAATCAACTTGCAGGAAGAATGGTTTACCATGCGGGTGGCTTGTTCCAAGGGAACCTATATCCGTACCCTTTGTCAGGATATAGGGGAGAAACTTGGTTGTTTTGCCCATATGGCAGAACTCTGTCGTACCAAATCCGGCAAGTTTTCCATAGAGGATGCCGTCACCTTAGAAGAAGTAGAAAAAAGGATGGCGCAAGGGGAATGGTCTTTCTTAACCCCCATTGACAAAATCTTTGAAGAACTGCCGGTATTGACCCTTTCCAAACGAAAGGCAGAACTGATGAAGAACGGCGTTCGGGTCAGTACGCCGGGGATGGAAGAGGGCATTACCTATCGGGTCTATGACGAGGCAGGAAATTTTCTTACCATTTCTACCGCAAAAGACGGCGTTTTAGTGATTGAAAAAACATTTTATCAGGAATAGGAGGGAATGTTGTGCAGGTTTTTTTAGAGGATAAAATGATGATGCCCGGAGAAACCGGCACAAGATTTCAGAATACGGCAGTCGCCTTAGGTTGTTTTGATGCTCTCCATATCGGGCATCAGGCCATCATCAAAAAGGTAGTGGACGCCGCTAAAACCGAGGGACTTACCCCCTTGGTTTATTTCTTTATCAACCAACCAAGGAGCGTTCTTTCAGGGCAGGAAATTCCCTCTATCTACTCTCTTTCTAAAAGACTTCAAATTTTGAAGGAATTGGGAGTAGAGGTGGCGGTTGCCAAACGGTTTACCCAAGAATATATGACCTGTTCTCCTAAGCAGTTTGTAGAAGAATGTTTGTATCGGCAACTGGGTGCCAAAATGGTATCTGTTGGTTTTAATTACCGTTTTGGAGAAAAAGGAAGCGGTAATCTGCAAACCTTAAAAGAACTGGGCGAGCCTTTGGGTATCCGTGTCTGTGGCGTTGATTGTGTCCAATACGGAGATGATACGGTTTCCAGTACCCGAATTCGCCGATTGATTGAAGAGGGAAAGTTGGAAGAGGCAACCGCGTGTTTGGGCAGAATTTTTTCCATAGAGGGAGAGGTTCTCTCCGGCAACCAAATCGGCAGACAAATGGAATTCCCTACTGCAAATTTAGACTTGCCGCAGGGACAGATTTTGCCTGAGTTTGGGGTTTACCTTTCTCAAACCGTGGTGGATGGGAAAAAATACCCTTCCATTACCAATGTAGGGCAAAG
Source organism: Ructibacterium sp. (assembly GCA_045544295.1). GTDB lineage: Bacteria > Bacillota > Clostridia > Monoglobales > Monoglobaceae > Ructibacterium. The sequence continues at coordinate 4,197 of JAZPYU010000052.1, forward strand.
ACCCACCGTGGAAGAGGGAAAAGGCTATATCGAAACCCATCTGCTTGACTATCACGGGGATTTGTACGGGAAAAAGATAGAGGTAGCATTTTGCCGATATCTTCGGGAAATCCAAAAATTCCCGGACGTCCAAGCATTAAGGAAACAATTAGAAAAAGATAAAGCGATTGCAAAAAAATATTTTTAATTTTGTAGGGGCGATTCACGAGTCGCCCGTTTTTTGGAAAAATAAAAGCACCCATTGGGTGCTTTTTGCGTGTTAATAAAAACAATCGTATTCCCATCTTAAAACATTGCTTTCGATGTAATCTCTGATTTTTTCATAATCTTGCTTACTTCGGATGATATGGTCGTGGAAAGACCTTTGCCAAATTTTCTTTTCCGGATAGGTTGTATGGATTTTTCTGGATGCATTCATTTTTAAATATCCTACCACTTTGGATGGAATAGAATGTTTTGATTGTAGGGGCGATTCGTGAATCGCCCCTACAATATTAGATAGCAAATGGATTTTTTGGTAGGTACATATGGTTACAAAATACGCCCCGGGGGAATTGTAGTTATATTCCAAAAGCCGGGGCGATTTTCTTTTTGGAAGGCGATCCATCTTAATATCCCAAGGTACCACTTAAAGAATCATCGTTCTCAATCCAGTCGCTAACCGGGATGATGGTATATTCGGTGGGAGAATTACGCACAATAACGGTTTCAATGCCGGCGTTAATCACCATCCGTTTACACATAGCACAACTGGAAGCATTTTCTACCAGTTCCCCGGTTTTGGCGTCTTTGCCGGCAAGGTATAAGGTTGCACCAATGGTATCCCGTCTTGCGGCAGAAATGATGCAGTTTGCCTCAGCGTGAACGCTCCGGCAGAGTTCGTAGCGTTCGCCACGGGGAATTTGTAATTTCTCCCGGGTGCAGTAGCCTAAATCCGAACAGTTTTTTCTGCCTCTGGGTGCGCCGGTATAACCGGTGGCAACAATCTCGTCATTTTTTACAATAATGGCACCAAAATTACGGCGGAGACAGGTTCCCCGCTCGATGACAGTCTCAGCAATGTCTAAGTAATAATTGATTTTATCGGTACGACTCATAGGTGTTCAACCCTTTCTTTTGGTTCTTACCAATATCATAACAGAAAGTTTTTCTTTTTTCAATAGTTAATATTGACTTTGGGGTTATGAATTTATATAATATAAATGTGGAAGTATGAGAGCCTTGAAAACAGGCTTTTTTGTAAGAGTGAGGTGAAGAAAAATGCGGAAATTTGAGACCTATACCCCGGAAGAAACCCGCCGTTTGGGTTACCAACTTGCAGAAGAATTTTGCCCCGGCACCGTGGTGGCGTTGGTGGGTGATCTGGGATGTGGCAAAACCGCATTTGTCAAGGGTGTTACCGATTTTTTTGGTGACGGCGAAGAAGTAACCAGCCCCACCTTTACCTTGGTCAATGAATACGAAGGGGAAGTGCCCCTTTATCATTTTGATGTTTATCGGTTGGAAAACCCGTCTTTGGAGGAATGTGACTGGATGGACGATTACCTCTTTGGAGATGGGGTTTGCCTGATTGAGTGGGCAGATAATATTGAAAAAATTCTGCCGGCGGAAACCATCCGGATTTCTTTTCAGAAAAATCCGGAAAAAGGCGAAAATTATAGGGAGATTACCATATGCTGATTTTTGGAATAGACACTTGTTGCAATGCGGCAACCGCCGCCTTGCTGGATGATACAAAGTTAATTGCCCAAACGGTGCTGAATAATGGAAAAACTCATTCCCAGACCATGATGCCCCAAATTGAGGCAATGTTTCAAAGTGCGGAAAAAGACCCCAAAGATGTAGATTTTTTTGCGGCGGCAGTAGGCCCCGGTTCTTTTACAGGGGTACGGATTGGGGTTGCCACCGTAAAGGCAATGGCGCAGGCAACGGGAAAGCCCTGCGTTCCCGTTTCTACCTTGCACGGACTTGCCAATAATGTGGCGGTCTTTGATGGGGTGATTTGTCCTATCTTAGATGCCCGGCGGGGTCAGGTGTATAATGCCCTTTTTCAAGGGGGGAAAGAACTCACCCGTCTTTGTGAGGACCGTGCGCTTAGCATGGAAGAACTTCTTGCCGAATTAAAGCAGGAAGAAAAATCTGTTTTGTTTTGCGGTGACGGTGTTCCTGTCTTTCGGGATACCATCATAGAACATTTAGGAGATAAGGCGTCTTTTGCGCAACGGATGCAGAATATGAATTTGGGAGCCTCGGTGGCAGAGATTGGTTATGATAAGGCGCAAAAAGGAGAAACGGTGCTATACGGAGACTTGGTTCCTCAGTACATCCGTCTTTCTCAGGCGGAGCGGGAACGGTTAGAAAGGGTGGAATAAGTTGAAACATTTTATCAAATGCAGTCTGTTGTTCTGCCTTCTAAGTACGCTTTTGCTAAGTAGCGTGTTTGGGAATTTTGCTTTGGCAGTTGAAATAGAAGAAGCGGAAGTAATGGAAAAACCGGAAGAACCCTCGCTGGATGCAAACGGGAAACCCATTTTGCCGAAAGGGACGACGGGAATTTTAGTAGAAAGAAAGACTGGATACATTCTTTTTGAAAAGGATAGTCAAAAGAGGATGTATCCTGCCAGTACCACCAAAATTATGACGGCACTTCTGGCACTGGAAGCGGTGGAAGAAGGCGTTATAACTTTGGACACACCCTTCACCGTGACCGAAGATATCTTAGAGGGTTTAGACCCGGACGGAACCAATATGGCATTAAAACCCGGTGAAACGATGACCCTTTTAAGGTTATTGCATGGGTTGATGATTGCTTCCGGCAATGATGCGGCAGTTGCCATTGCAACCATGGTTTCCGGCAGCGAAACGGCGTTTGTGGACAGAATGAATGCCCGGGCAGAAGAGTTGGAACTTGCCGATACGCATTTTGTAAATCCCCACGGACTTCACGATGAAAATCATTATACCACGGCGGCGGATATGGCAAAGATTGCAAGAACCGCAATGGGATTTGAAAGTTTTCGCAATATTGTTGATATTGCCCATGTTAAAATTCCGCCTACCAATATGACGGAAGAGGAACGGTATTATATCAACACCAATGGATTGATTTCTGCTATGCGCTATCGGGATTATTATTATCCCAAGTCCACCGGTATCAAAACCGGCTATACATCAGAGGCGGGCAATTGTCTGGTGGCTTCTGCTACCGATAAGGGAATGGAACTGGTTTCGGTTGTCTTTGGCGCAGACGGGGTGGATAACTCTCATAAAGGCAGTATCTTGCTGTTGGACTATGGTTTTACCAGTCATACAACCATTACTCCGGTTGGGGAAAATCAGATTATGGGTGAAATTAAAGTAAGACAAGCCCGGCAGAAAGACAGTGTGACCCTTTCTTCTTTGGAAAGAGTTTCTGTGGTGGCACCTAACGGAACCAAGACAGAAGAATTAGAAGTAAAATTACATCTTCCGGAAACCTTAAAAGCACCTATTGCCAAAGGGGAACAGGTGGGTAGTTTTTCTATCTATTTGGATGGTCAGGAATTAGGTAGCGGTATTCTCTGCGCCGATACCGAGGTAAAGCGGAGTTTCTTCTGGCCGGCATTGGCACTTTTTGAATGGCTCTGGAGTTTTCTCTTGATACGGGTTCTTTGCTACTTTGTTTTGAGTGTTTTCGGACTTTTTGCGGTTGTTTTCATTCTGCGTTTTTACAATGAAGTACGGCGTTCTGCCAGGAGCAGACAACGGCAGAAGAGAAAATAAAGACCGGATATAATTTTTTCTTGAAAAAAAGAAGCAGGTATGCTATACTGAATAAAATACATATGGATATTTGATTCGAAAGAGGAAACTATGGAAAATATACTTGGAGTTTATGGATGGACCTTTCTTTTATCAATGATGCCGGTTTCGGAAATCAGGGGTTCTTTGATTTATTCCCTGAGTGTTTTGGCACCTGATTGGATGAACCTTCTTTCTGCCTATTTTCTTTCGGTCTTTGGGAATTTTCTGCCGGTCATTCCGGTGATGCTTTTGTTCCGGCCTTTGGTAAAATGGTTTAAGAAAACCAAATGGTTTGGAGGTATTGCCCATTGGTTAGAAGACAGAACGAAACGGAAAGCCGATAATTTAAGGGCGGCAAGTGCCTGGGCGCTGATGATATTTGTGGCAATTCCTTTTCCCACCACAGGGGCGTGGACAGGTGCGATGATAGCCTCCCTTTTGGATATGCGTTTTAAATATGCCCTGCCGGCGATATTACTTGGTATTATGATTTCCGGTCTGATTATGACCTTGTTGATGACCGGAGTTTTGAACTTAGGTGCTTTGGGCGAATGGCTTACCCATTAATGTAAGAAAGGATTATGATTATGCGGGAAGAGATACAAAAGCCGGAGAATAAAACCGGCATCGGCAAAAAAGTGTTGGTGACGTTTGGTATTATCTGTGTGGCCCTTGGTGTTTTTTTGGGTTCCTTTGCCTGCTCTTTTCAGGTAATGATAGAATCTGCAAAAGCGTCTAATGCAAATGATGACACGTTAGAGACTGAAAATGTAAAACTGAAAGAAACCATACAGATACTGGAAGAACAGGTTGAAATTTTAGAGGCGGAACTGGAACAAGCAGAAGGGAAAAAAGTAGTAGAAAAGCCGGCTGAAACCAGCAAGGCTACATCTTCTGCTACTGCTACCAATAAACCAAAAGCAACAGCAACCGCAAAACCTGCGGAAACTGCAAAGCCTACGGCGACTGCGAAACCTACTGCTACTGCAAAGCCTACAGCAGCGGCAATTACGATTGAACCTTAACAAATTTGAGTTTGGCTTACTTGTTTTTGCTAAAATAAACGGAGGAGGCAGATAGAAATGGGGAAACCTAAGTACAAAAGAATTATGTTAAAAATCAGCGGTGAGGCGCTGGCAGGCGATAAAGGTTTTGGGCTTGACCAACCTACCATCAACGCCATTGCCGGCAAAGTCAAAGAATGTTATGATATGGGCGTTGAGATTGCCATTGTTGTTGGTGGCGGTAACTTCTGGCGTGGCCGTACCGGTGAGGGCATGGACCGTTCCAGAGCCGACCATATGGGAATGCTTGCAACGGTAATTAACTCTTTGGCACTTTTGGATGCTTTGGAACAATTAGGCGTAGAAAGCCGGGTACAGACTGCCATTGAAATGCGCCAGATTGCAGAACCTTATATTCGTTTAAAGGCGGCACGGCATCTGCAAAAGGGCAGAGTGGTTATCTTTGCCTGCGGAACCGGTAACCCGTTCTTCTCCACCGATACTGCGGCGGCACTTCGTGCGGCAGAAATTGATGCAGAGGTTATTCTCCTTGCCAAGAAGGTTGACGGTGTTTATGATTCTGACCCCAACATCAACCCGGATGCACAGAAGTTTGATTCCCTCAGTTTCATCGATGTGCTGAATCGTCAGTTGGGTGTTATGGACTCTACTGCTACCTCTTTGTGTATGGATAATGATATTTCTATTTTGGTATTTGGCCTTGATGACCCGGAAAATATTACCCGTGCCGTGATGGGCGAAAAGATCGGTACTTTGGTAAAGCGTTAACAGAAAGGAGTTTTCACTATGCAAAACACAGAAAATAAAATGAAAAAAGCAATCAATTCTTTGGAGGGAGACCTGGCAAATATCCGTGCAGGAAGAGCCAACCCCACCATCTTAGATAGAATTACCGTAGAATATTACGGTGCGCAGACTCCTCTTGCACAGGTTGGTACCATCTCTGTGCCGGAGGCAAGAAGTATCGTGATTCAGCCTTGGGATGTTTCTATCCTGAAGGATATTGAAAAGGCGATTTTAGCATCCGATATCGGTATCACTCCCAACAATGACGGTAAAGTAATCCGCCTCAACTTCCCGCCCCTTACCGAGGAACGGAGAAAAGAACTGAGCAAGGGTGTTTCCAAGCGGGGCGAGGAAGCAAAAGTTGCTGTCCGGAATATCCGCAGAGATTCTTTGGAACAGTTCAAAAAGCAGAAGAAAGCCAATGAAATCACCGAAGATGATTTGAAGGACTTAGAAGATAAGGTACAAAAACTCACCGATAAGTTTGTCAAAGAGATTGACGGCATTGTAGCCGCAAAAGAAAAGGAAATCTTAGAGGTTTAATGAGGATGGTTATGGGGGAATAGGGGTCAGACCTCTATTCCCCGTCTCATATGGAGGGGACCGCTATGTTTTTAAAGAAAAAGAAAGAGAAAAGAGAATTGGATTTTGACAGAATTCCCAAACATATCGGGGTGATTATGGACGGGAACGGCCGTTGGGCGAAACGTCGTGGGCTTCCCCGTTCTGCCGGTCATAAACGAGGTGCCGATATCTTAGAAACCATCTGCGATTATTGTAATGGCATAGGGGTGGAAGCCCTTACCGTCTACGCCTTTTCTACCGAGAATTGGGTTCGGCCCAAAGAAGAGATTGATGCCTTGATGGAACTTTTATACCACTATCTGCAAATGGTAGAGGAAAAGTTTCGGGGTCGGAATATGCGCCTGAAAATCAGCGGCGATATTTCTCCTCTTAGCGATAAAATCAAAGAAGCCATCCGCCATGCAGAAGAAGTTACCGCCGGTGGGGACCGGATGGTTTTAAACATTGCATTAAACTATGGCGGTCGTGATGAGATTGTCCGGGCAAGTCGGAAACTTTGTAAGGATGTATTGGATGGCAAACAAGAGATAGATGCTATTGATGAAAAGGTTTTTGCATCTTTCTTGGATATGGCAGACTTGCCGGAGGTAGATTTGATTATCCGCCCCAGTGGGGAAAAACGGCTTTCCAACTTTATGCTTTGGCAGGCGGCGTATGCAGAATTTTGGTATAGCGATATCTGTTGGCCGGACTTTAAGCCAAAGGATATGGAACAGGCTATTTATGATTATCAAAACCGGGATCGTCGGTTTGGAGGTGTAAAATAAGATGGATGCTTCCTTGAAACAAAGAGTATTGACTGCGGGTATTGGTGTTCCTTTGTTGCTAGCAGTTTTGTTCTGTCCAACGCCGGTGATTGTGGCCGTGGTGATGGCGGCGGCAATTGTTGGGATACAGGAATATTATAATGCTATCGGCATTGCGGATAAAAAGCCTTTGTGCCTGCTTGGGTATTTGGCAACCATCATCATTCCCCTTGGCATCTATTTTAAGGCAGATACCGGTCTTACCTTGGTTTATCTTTATATTGTTGTTTTGTTCTTTACCATGCTTCAAAGTAAAAACCAAATTACCTTTATGAATATTGCCTCTTTGGTGATGGGACTTATTTATATCCCTTACTTTCTGTCTCATATCATTTATATCCGGAATATGGAATTTGGTAACATTTACATCTGGTTGGTGTTTGTAGGCGCATTCCTGACAGATACTTGTGCCTATTTTGTGGGATGTACCAT
>JAZPYU010000053.1:0-9377 GCA_045544295.1 Ructibacterium sp.
TTTGTCATTTTCAAAAACCGGAGCCGCCTGTGTTTAGCAGTTAAAAATATACACTTTTGGGAAAAGAAGTCTATATTTTTAAGTGCTAAGTCGGGCCTCTTCGGGAAAAATAATTTTTAGGAGGTATTTGTAATGACAAAGATTTTTGAAACTGAAGTTGCAGGCAGAAAACTCTCCCTGGAATTCGGCAAGGTTGCAGAACTGGCAAACGGCGCCGTTGTGGTTCGCTACGGTGACACCGTGGTAGTAACCGCCGCAACCGCTTCGGACAAGCCCAGAGACGGAATTGACTTCTTCCCTCTCTCCATTGACTACGAAGAAAAAATGTATGCCGTAGGTAAGATCCCCGGCGGTTTTACCCGTCGTGAAGGTCGTCCCTCTGAAAATGCTATCTTGACTTCCAGAGTTATTGACCGTCCTATGCGTCCTCTCTTCCCCAAGGATTTGAGAAATGACGTTTCTATCGTATCCACCGTTTTATCCGTGGAGCAGGACAATGCACCGGAATTCTGTGCTATGATCGGTTCTTCCGCTGCTGTATCCGTATCTGATATTCCCTTTAACGGCCCTATCGCTGCCGTTTACGTTGGTTTGGTTGACGGTGAATTTGTTATCAACCCCACCGAAGCACAACGTGCTGTCAGCGATATGAACTTAACCGTTGCAGGTAGCGCAAAGAAGGTTGTTATGATTGAAGCCGGTGCTAACGAAGTTCCGGAAGATCAGATGTTTGACGCTATTATGTTTGCACATGAAGAAATCAAGAAGATTTGTGCATTCATCAAAGAAATTCAAGATGAAATCGGTAAGCCTAAGTTCGAGTATGAACATATGGTAGTAAACGAAGAACTCTTCGCTGATATCCGTGGCTTTGCAGAAGATATGGTAAAAGAAGCTATGGACACCGATGATAAGACCGTTCGCGATGCACGTCTTTCCGTGGTGTATGACCAAGTATATACCCACTTTGAAGAAAAGTATCCCAAAGAAGAATGTCAGGCACAGATTGACGAGGCGCTTTACAAACTGCAAAAGACCGTTGTTCGTAACTGGTTGATGTATGACAAGAAGCGTGTAGACGGCCGTCAGATTTTGGAACTCCGTCCGCTCTCTGCAGAAGTTGGTATGCTTCCCAGAACCCACGGTAGCGGTCTCTTTAAGCGGGGACAAACCCAAGTTCTTACCGTTGCAACCTTAGGCCCCTTGGGAGATGCTAAGATTATTGATGGTCTTGATAATGAAGAATATCGCAGATATCTGCACCATTATAACTTCCCGTCTTACAGCGTTGGCGAGACCCGTCCTTCCCGTGGTCCCGGCCGTCGTGAAATTGGCCACGGTGCTTTGGCAGAACGTGCATTGGTTCCGGTTCTCCCCTCTGAGGAAGAATTCCCCTATGCAATCCGTCTGGTATCCGAAGTGCTCAGTTCTAATGGTTCTACCTCTCAGGGTAGTGTCTGCGGAAGTACCCTTGCTTTGATGGATGCAGGTGTTCCCATTAAGGCTCCGGTTGCCGGTATCTCCGTTGGTTTGATTACCGACCCGGAAGACGATGACAACTTCCTGACCATGGTAGATATTCAGGGCGTGGAAGACTTCTTTGGCGATATGGACTTTAAGGTAGCAGGTACCAAAAAGGGTATCACTGCAATCCAGATGGACTTAAAGGTAGACGGTCTTACTCCGGCTATCATCCGTACCGCTTTGGAACAGACCAGAAATGCAAGATACTACATCTTGGACGAAGTTATGCTCAAAGCCATTCCCGAATATAGAAAAGAACTTTCTCCCTATGCTCCTAAGATTATTCACATCACCATTCCGGTTGATAAAATCCGTGAAGTTATCGGTAGCGGTGGTAAAGTAATTCAGGGTATCATTGCCGATACCGGTGCTAAGATTGACATTGAGGACGACGGACGGGTATTCATTGCCGCTGTTGACACCGAGATGGGTGAAAAGGCACAGAAGATGATTGAGGCTATCGTCAAAGAACCGGAAGCCGGCGAAATTTATCAAGGTAAAGTTGTTCGGATTATGGACTTCGGCGCATTTGTAGAAATCCTGCCCGGCAAAGACGGTTTGATTCACATTTCCAAACTGGCAAAAGGCAGAGTGGAAAAGGTAACTGACGTTGTCAAAGAAGGCGACGAGGTAACCGTTGAAGTAATTGAAATTGATGAAAAGGGCAGAATCAACCTGCGTCGGTTAGAGGACTAATTTCTTATGGACCAGACACAGATTGCCCGTATCAATGAACTTGCCAGAAAATCCAGAGAAACCGGCTTAACACCGGAGGAACAAGCAGAACAACAAAAACTCCGTGCCGATTATATTGCGGCATTCCGGGGGAATTTGAAAAAGCAACTGGATAATATGGATGTGGTCCGTCCCGATGGCACCACGGAACCCCTTGGCAAGAAAAAATAAAAGGGATGTAAAAAAAGTCCAGACCGCAAAAAGGTAGGGTTAAAGCAAAAAGAATTACTAAAAACTTAATATATTTTTTATGCATAACGAAGAAAAAGGTCTGAAAAGACCTTTTTCTATTTATTTGTACCTTTTTGCTATAAGGGAACTTCGCCTCTCGACGTACCTATGTACGCCTTCGGGTATCCCAAAGCAAGGCATTATGCCTTGCTTTGGCTCAGTTTCCTCATTCTGGTTCTTTTTTCCCTATCCCTTTTTCTTTGCGGGGCATTCGTGAATGGACCCTACACACCTCATTTTCCGCTATAATGTCCTGCAATATCTACGGTTCGTCCGGGAGGCCGAACCCTACAACGTTACCCTGTTTGTTCTGGTAGGGGACGGCGTCCTCGACGTCCCGCAGACCTCGTAGGTAATGACATATTATCCCAATTTATTCATCATCGGTGACGGTGTCTTGCAAAAACAGATGGGGATTGATGGGAGTATCGTTTTCCAGTACCGCAAAATGTAGGTGGGGACTATCGTTAATTTCCAGAGCGGCGGTTCTGCCTACCCTGCCAATCACCTCACCGGTTTTTATCGGGCTGCCCACCGGCGGCAGACTATCTTCCTGCAAATTGGCATACACCGTTTTAAGGCCGCCCACATGGCTGATGGTCACATAGGCACCCAACATACCATCTTTCATCACCTTTTCTATCTTGCCATCAGCGGCGGCTTTGACCTCTTCATTTTCTTCTGCCGCAAAGTCAATTCCCTCGTGAACACGCCAGTCCTGCATAGTATCGGAATAGACCAACTCATCGGCAGAAAAATCCTTGGTAACATTGCCACTTACCGGCTTTTCCATAATCATATTTCCCATAGAAATGGTATCAGAGATATTCCCATTTCCGGTGGTTTCCGTGGTTGCTTCATCCTCCGCCACTTGTGGAGGTTGGCTTTCCGCCGGTTCCGGAACCGCAGAAGCGTTGACCGGTTGGGCTGCTTCTTCCTCTTGCAATGCGGATTGTCTAAGTGCATCTTTCCAGGCAGTCTCGTCAAAGGTATCCCGGTTTTCTTCCGGCATAATTAGATTCATAGCAAGGACAATGATCATAGCGGCTACCACCACAACCATTCCAATGAAAAAACTGCGCTTTTGAAAAATACTTTCACTTTTTTTATTTTGTTTCACGATTTATCACCTCAGTTGGTAGTATAAACCGTTTTTTACAAAAATATACCCCCAAATCGGGGGTATCTGTTATACCATATAAACCTGATTGGAATATTGTTCTGCTTGTTTTGCGCCTTCTTCCGCCTCTTCTTTGCTTCTAAAAAGTCCAAAAACTGCGGAACCGCTACCACTCATCAAGGTAAGCACTGCCCCGGCATCGGCAAAACTTTGTTTTAGCCAACCCACCACCGGATATACCGGAATGGTCACCGTTTCTAAGATATTCCCTGCGTGGCGGCAAATGCCGAAAAGGTCACCGTTTTTGATACTTTCCGCCACCTGCATAACGTTCAGTCCCTGCGGTTTTTTGCTGAAATCCAGATTTTCATAAACCCATTTGGTGGAAACAAAAGGTTCCGGCTTTGCAACCACACAAAAGAGTGCCGGAGGCATAGGAAGTGATGTTAATTCCTCACCGATTCCGGTTGCCAAAGCGCATCCGCCCAAAACACAAAAAGGTACATCAGCGCCCAACGTTGTCCCGATTTCCATTAAAACCTCGGTGCTAAACGGTTGTCCGTAAAGGGCATTTAACCCCTTTAAGACCCCTGCCGCATCGGCGCTACCGCCGCCTAACCCTGCACCCATAGGAATTCTTTTTTCGATATGGATTTCCACCCCGTCCTGTCTGCCAAGACGACCGAAAAATGCCTGTGCCGCCCGATAGGCAAGGTTTCCTTCTCCCACCGGGATTTCGGGGGAATCGGTGGTCAATAAAATTTGCTTATCATCCCGGATTCCAATGGTCAGTCGGTCAGATAACCCTATCTCCTGAAGAATCATCTCCACATCGTGATAGCCATTCTCTCTTTTTCCAGTAACATCAATGGCAAGATTGATTTTTCCTCTGCATTCAATGGTTAATTTTCTCATACTGTCACTCCTTTACAAAAACAATCCGCAGAATTATTTTTCTGCGGATTGCAAAGATTATTCGTCTTTTTCGCTCTCAGCAGATTCCAAAGCGGGTTCTACGGCACTTTCTTCCGCAGGCGGAGCAAAGATTGCCTCAAACTCGTCTTCTTCGATTTTCTCCTTTTCAAGCAACATCTGGGCTACTTTTTCCAAGTATTCCATCTGTTCTTTGAGAATCTCTGTACAACGCTGATAACAAGCATCGATAATATTTTTGATTTCATTGTCAATCATAGCCGCAGTATCCTGGCTATAATCAATGGTATGTCCGTAATCCAAACCAATGAAAACTTCATTGTTTTGGTCGCCAAAGGTTCTGGCGCCCAACTTTTCACTCATACCATAGCGGGTTACCATGGCTTTGGCAATGGCGGTTGCACGTTCAATGTCATTGGAGGCACCGGTACTAATATCCCCAAACACCAGTTGTTCCGAAACACGTCCGCCCAAAAGAACAACGATTTCTTCTATCATTTCATTCTTAGAGGTATAGAACATATCCTCTTTCGGCAAAGACAGGGTGTAACCACCGGCGTGGCCCCGTGGAATGATGGACACCTGATGCACTCTGTCCTGGGTGGGGAGCATCTTAGCCGCCACCGCATGGCCGGCTTCGTGATACGCAGTCAACTTCTTATCCCGCTCCGATACCTTTCTGGATTTCTTTTCGGGGCCGGCAACCACTTTCATAATAGAATCTTCTAAATCCTTCATACTGATGGCATCGTGACCTTCCCGGGCTGCGGCAAGTGCCGCTTCATTGATTAAGTTTTCCAGTTCTGCACCGGAGAAACCTACTGTGGTTTTTGCCAGAACTTCCAAGTCAACATCTTCTGCCAAAGGCTTACCTTTTACGTGAACTTTTAAAATGGCTTCTCTACCCTTGACATCCGGAGCGGCAACCACTACCTGCCGGTCAAAACGGCCGGGACGGAGTAATGCCGGGTCTAAAATATCAGGACGGTTGGTTGCTGCAATAATGACAACACCCTCATTCACACCAAAGCCATCCATCTCAACCAGCAACTGATTTAAGGTTTGCTCTCTTTCGTCATGACCGCCGCCAAGGCCGGCACCTCTGTGTCTGCCAACGGCATCAATCTCGTCAATAAAGATGATACAGGGGGAATTCTTTTTTGCATTGTCAAACAAATCTCTGACTCTGGAAGCACCCACACCAACGAACATTTCTACAAAATCGGAACCGGAGATCGAGAAGAAAGGCACACCTGCCTCACCGGCAACCGCCTTGGCAAGAAGGGTTTTACCGGTTCCCGGAGGGCCTACCAAAAGAACCCCCTTGGGAATTCTTGCACCCAAACGACGGAATTTATCCGGCGCTTTCAAAAAGTCAACAATTTCTTTTAATTCGTCTTTTTCTTCATCGGCACCTGCCACATCTTCAAAGGTCTTTTTGTTTTTACCGTCCGTGGAAACTTTTGCCTTACTCTTGCCAAAGTTCATCATACCACGGCCACCGCCACCGCCGGCTTGTTGCATAAACATAACCCAGAAGATAACAAAAATAACCACAAGTCCTAAGGTGGGAAGCAGGGTTAACCACCATGGCGGACTGTAAGGAAGCGGGGTGTCTACCTTTAAAGAACCACGTTCAATCTGCTCCTGCATTTTACTGCCGGCATCGTTCTTTAAGGTGTTATAACCCGGAACTTCTACGCTGATAATGGCCCCATCTTTTAACTTTGCGGTAGCCACATTGTCCACCACAGAAATCTCCGTCACCTGTTCCTGCTGGATTTTCTGAATCAAGTCAGAATAAATTTCTCTTGACTGAGAACCGGGACTTGATGTCATCCAAAACACCGTTACAATGATGAAGAACAACAGCAAATAAAAGCCGATTCCCTTAATATATCTTCTCACCCAATCTCCTCCTATTATAATATCCATCTTTCTGGAAAATTCTACTATTTATTAACATAGTATTATAGCACAGAAACCTTTAAAATACAAGGTTATTTTAAAAGTTTTTACAGTTTCTTCATATTTCATACTTCATAAAACAGATATTGTATTAAGGAGGTTCACTTAGAAATTTTTCCTGTTTATTCGGATATTTCCGGGATTTCTTCTATGGGTTCTTCTTCCGCAATATTTTCTCTGCAAATAAACGTCACCGTAACCGATACCGTCCCACGCTCTGTCACGGTATCTGAAAATTCCTGACCGATTACCTCCGCCTTTGGCGAAAGGGATGTTCGCAGTTCCAACACCAACTCCTCTTTCCCCAATTTTAATGCTTCGGCGGCGGTTCTGGTTTTTTCTACCGTAGTCTGCTCCTTATAATGTTTTTGTTCTATGAATAAAGACGGAAGCAACTCTATACCAAGGCGATATTCTCTTACTTTTTCCTCTACCTGAGCCATTTCGTAAGGTTCCTCCCTCCCCCAATATAGGGGAACTTTTTGATCCATTATTTTAAAAGCAATCCTCTTTTTTTCTCTTCCGGTCATTACCAATTCCTGATAAGAAAGCGGGTATTCTCTCGTAAGGGTGTATTGGGTTTGTGCAAAGACCTCGCCATACGCGTGGACATAACGATAGCCCATCTTCTCGTTATCCATAATTCCGCTGATTAAAATGTCACCGGCACGGACACCTGCACCTCTTTTGATCATTGTTTGTCCGTTTCGCGCCTCTATGGATAAAACCTGCCCATCCTTTTTGGCAATCAAATGACAGGGTTTTCCCACATCCACCTCCGGTTCTTTTTCCAGCCGTTCTACCACCTCTACATAAACCCGGGAACCGTTCATATTGATGCCCACCCAAGCAAGGTCATCCATATCCCGCATCATTTGGTTCCGGATGGTAGAAGCGTCCAGATTATGTGCCGTTTTCCCTAAGGCAACCCCGGAACGTGCCAGATGCATCAGTACCGTCTCTGTGGGGATTCTTTGGTTGCCAAAGACGGTGATACCCATAATGTGATTGGAGGTATACCACAAAAACAAAATTGCTAAAACAACGCCAATCAAAGCAAATTTTCGTTTACGATACCGGTGCAGAAAAAAGGGCAACCCCTGTCGCTTTACAATCCGAACCCGGGTTTTGGTTCGGTAACACACCGGGCGCAACTTCCGGAAAGAAGCAAGAGAGATTTCTGCCACCAGGGTTTCTGCTCCCATCCGCCGTACATTCCAGATATCCAGTTCCCGACGGGCGGACAGGTTTAAAAAACGCTCTAAAAAAACACCCTCGGCACGAATGGTAAGACAACCCTCTGCCTTATGTAAAAAATCAAGAAACCGCAAGTGTTTGCCCCCTATCCCTCTTTGATAAATCCAAACTGATGAATTCTTCCAGTAATAAATAAAAGATCCCGATTGATATTCCTGATCTCCAAACCCTTTCCGGTGATTTTCACAGGATACGGCTTTGCCTTGACCCGGATACAGGTATCGGAATATGCAATGATATTTTTATAGTTTTCCAGCATCAATTCCCGGTCCCCAATCACAGATATGACCACCGCATCTAAAATAACCTCCTTGGAAATATCAATGGCATCCGCCACCTTTTCCCGAAATGTGATTTTATCTTCCGGCATAGTATCCCCCCTTGTTGCTTTGGTTCTTCTTCCACATTTTATGCTTAAATTATACCTTTGATGAATAGATTGAAAAAGAAAGGAGAATTTCTATGCGCCGTTTCTTTTCTTTTTTATTTTACCTGTCTCTTTTTTATTTTATGGTTATCTTATTGGTCTCTCCCATCAAAACCGTTGCCGCCGGTCAATCCGCTATCCAACTCTGCCTTAATGTAGTTATCCCATCTCTTTTCCCCTTTTTGCTTTGCAGTCGGCTTCTTCTTTCTTTGGGCGTTGCCGGGTTTCTCAGCCGTATTGCCTCCCCCTTGATGCGACCGCTTTTTGGGGTACCGGGTAGCGGTGCTCTGGCAGTTGTGTTAGGAATTATCAGCGGTTATCCCATTGGCGCATCCACCATTGCCGGCCTTTATCGTTCCGGCCACCTGACCAAAACAGAGGCACACCGACTTTTGTCTTTTTGTAATAATGCGGGTCCGCTTTTTGTAATGGGCGCCATAGGGATTGGAATTCTGGGTAATCAAAAATCAGGTCTTCTTCTTTACCTTTCCCATATCCTTTCGGCTTTGGCAGTCGGCATTCTTTTTCGGTATTGGGGTAAAAATTTCCACACCGACGCCCATATGCTTCCACCCTCTCAGCAGAAAATCAATCTCTTTGCAGCGGTAGGAAATGCGGTAGCAGACGGTGTGGATAATATTCTGAAAATTTGTGGTTTTGTCATTCTTTTCGCCGTTTTTACCGCCGGACTTCCCGACCTTTCTTTCACTCCTTTTTTGTATGGATGTTTCGAAATCACCGGCGGCATCTCTGCCATTTTTAACGCCAACCTTATCCCGCCTGATTTTTTGCTCCCTACCATTTCTTTCTTTTTGGCACTTTCCGGAATTTGCGTCCTCTTTCAGACCGCCGCCATCATTCAGCCTACCGGCCTTTCCTTAAAGCCCTATCTATTAGGGAAACTTTTGCAAGGGATTTTTTCTTTTTTTCTTACCTTGCTTTTTTGTCGCTTTTTTCACACTTCCATCCCCGCAACGCTTCATAAAAATCTTTGGCTCCATCCCGCACCAACACAGTTGTTTGCCATCGCAACGTCGGCCGCTTTATTCTTTGCCCTCTTCCTCTTTTTCCTTTGGCTGATTACTTTTTTGCACAAAAAAAGACTGCATCAATGATGCAGTCTTTGCTTTTGTTTTTAGTGTTCGCAACCGCAGTCACAGAAGTCGGATCGTAGCCATGTCG
>JAZPYU010000054.1:0-6865 GCA_045544295.1 Ructibacterium sp.
AGGAAGTAACATTGAAGAAAGGTAAAAAGTATCAAGACAGCGTAAAGCTGATTGAAAAGGGTAAGTTATACGACCCGGCAGAGGCTCATGATTTGGTATGCAAGACCGCTACTGCTAAGTTTGACGAAACCGTTGAACTGCACGTGAAACTGGGCGTTGACTCCCGTCATGCGGACCAACAGGTTCGTGGCGCGGTTGTATTGCCTAATGGAACCGGTAAAACCGTTCGCGTTCTGGTATTTGCTAAGGAAGGCAAAGCAGACGAGGCAAAAGCCGCTGGTGCTGACTATGTTGGCGCTGAAGAACTGGCACAAAAGATCCAGACTGAGAACTGGTTTGATTTTGACGTAGTTGTTGCAACCCCTGATATGATGGGCGTTGTTGGTCGTATCGGTAGAATCTTAGGTCCGAAGGGCTTAATGCCGAACCCCAAAGCAGGCACCGTTACCCCCGACGTTGCAAAAGCAATTGAGGAAATCAAATCCGGTAAAATTGAGTACCGTCTGGACAAGAGTAACATTATCCACTGTCCCATTGGTAAGGCTTCTTTTGGCGCAGAAAAACTTTCTGCAAACTTTAACGCTCTTATGGGCGCTATCATCAAAGCAAAGCCTGCTGCTGCAAAAGGCCAGTATCTCCGGTCCGTATCTGTAGCATCCACCATGGGCCCCGGTATTAAACTGAACCCCAATAAGGTAGAAGGTTAATCCGGTTTTTACATTGTAAAAAAATTCAATAGTATAAACATTCCGCAGACAGCAGGTGGCAAATGCCGTAAATCCTGCCGAGGATGACAATACGCAACTGTGTATTTCTGTCCCTCGCTTTCTGCGAGGGATTTTTTCTCGACAGAGGCTTTTTTGAGTCTGTGTGGAATGAAAAAACAGAAAGGAGGATGTACATTGCCAAGTCAAAAAGTTTTAGAAAACAAAAAGGCGATTGTTGCACAACTTACCGAGAGATTTCAGAACGCCCAAGCAGGTGTTTTGGCCGACTACAGAGGTCTTACCGTTGAGCAGGATACTGCACTCCGTGTAAAACTGAGAGAAGCAGGGGTTGAGTACACCGTACTGAAGAACAATCTGACTCGTTTCGCTGCTAACGCTGCAGGTCTTAACGATTTGGATTCCGTTTTAAAGGGCCCGACTGCAATTGCTACCAGCACCGATGACGTTGTTGCTCCGGCTAAGATTTTGGTTGAATTTGCAAAAGCAAATGAAGCTTTAGAAATCAAGGGCGGTTTTGTCAATGGTCAGGTTATTTCTTTGGACGAGGTTAAGACCTATGCGTCTATCCCCAGCAAAGAAGAACTCATTGCCAAAATGCTGGGCTCCTTGCAGGCACCTATTGGCAAGTTAGCAAGAACCTTGCAGGCTATTGTTGACGAAGAGGCTGTTCCCGGCCAGGCTGCTCCCGCTGAGGAGGCGGCTCCTGTAGAAGAAGCACCCGCAGTTGAGGATGCTCCTGCTGAAGAAACTGCTCCCGCTGAGGTAGCACCGGTAGCAGAAGAGGCTGCTCCTGTAGAAGAAGCGCCCGCTGCCGAAGAGGCTCCCGCAGAAGAAGCACCGGCTGAAGATGCAGAATAATCTGTACTTTTACAACACGGTATTGAAAATACCACACTAAATTTAAATGAAAAATATTTTTTAAATGGAGGATTTTAAAATGGCTGACGTAACAAAGATTCTTGATGAAATCAAAGAACTGACCTTACTGGAAGTAAACGATCTGGTAAAGGCTTTAGAAGAAGAGTTTGGCGTATCCGCTGCTGCTCCCGTTATGGTTGCAGGTGCTGTTGCTGGCGGTGCTGCTGCTGAAGAAAAGAGCGAATTTGACGTAGTTCTGGCAAATGCTGGTGATCAGAAGATTAAGGTAATTAAGGTTGTTAGAGAAATTACCGGTCTGGGTCTGGCTGAAGCAAAGGCTATGGTTGGCGGACCTCCTAAGACCGTAAAAGAGGGTGCTGCTAAAGAAGAAGCAGAAGAAATCAAAGCTAAACTTGAAGAAGTTGGCGCAACCATCGAACTCAAATAAGTTTGATTCATCAAAATACCCCGTGTGCTTTGCACGCGGGGTATTTTTTATGCAGTTATTATAGGAGAGGATATATTCGTAGGGGCGATTCACCAATCGCCCGCTTTCCCGGCAGGAGCAAGCCCCTGCCCTACAATAAATTATCCGGATAGGATTTGTAGGGGGCGTTCACGAACGACCCGCAACCTCACAGGAAATGACCATAGCGGGACGTTGTTCTCGCGGTAAGCAAATATGCCGGTGGCATATTTGTAGCGGAAAATGTGGTACGTGTAGGGGCAGATGCCTACATCCGCCCGGTAGCGGGACGTCGAGGACGCCGTCCTTTTTTTATTTGCAGTTTTCTAAAAACCATACCGGTTGGGTAATGGTCACCGTTTGGGTAGGATCATCCCATTCTACAATGGCACCCAGCCCTTCTGCCACCGCTCTTACCGGCACTAAGGTTCTTTCTTCTACCAACTGTGCGGGAACGTCCAGTTCCTTGTTTTTCCCGTTTTTCTTGATCATTGGGTTTCCTATCTGCAACTCTAAGGTTGTTTCTTCTTTGACCACCATCACGGTTTGGGTTGGGTCATCCCAATCCACCGTAGCCCCTAACGCCTCACAAATCGCCCGGAAAGGAACCATGGTCCGTCCATCTATCAACATTGCCGGCACATCAAGGGTAAACGCCTCACCATTTTTGGTTAAAACAGGGCTTTCTATTTGCAAAATAATCTCTATGGGTGTACCAGCGGTTTTGGTACAGGTACTTTCTTCTTTTGCCAACACGCCAATAGGCACCAATATCAACAAAGCCACAAGCCCTGCCATCCATCTTTTTTTCATATTCAGTCACCTCTTTCTTTCCTTTTTATTGTAGCATTTTGACTGTTTTCTGTCAATCCCTCTCTTTTCCGTTATACGCTCCGCAAACTTGGATGATTTTTTCGGCAGCGCCTTTTGCACCGGAAGCGTTTTGAAAGCCTATTGCTATCTTCTTTGCATTTTCCCGATAGGAACTATCAAAAAGCACTTCCTTTACCCCCTTTAAAACGGAAGCGCCATCCATATTATCCGGTTTAAACCCTGCGCCAAGTTCAAAAACCCGACGGGCAACGCCTTTTTGTTCTGCGGTCTGAGGCACCATAACAAGGGGGACTGCAAAATACAAACTTTCGCTGACGCTATTCATTCCACAATGGGAAACAAACACATCCGCTTGTTCCAGCACCGCAATCTGGTCAACTTTTGAAAAAACAGATATGTTTTCAGGCAATTCTCCAAACTCATCCATAGACACCAAATTGCCCACCGAGAAAATCACCTGATAATCTGTATCTTGAAAGGCAGAAATACAATCCTTGTAAAAATTCATCCTGTCGTTATCAACAGTCCCCATGGATAGATAAATCAGTTTTTCTCTTTTCTTCTCTATTTTCTCAGCAGTATCCCGAAGAACCGGTCCAACAAAGGCATACTTCTCTGAAAAAGTTTCTGAACAAGGCTGAAATTCCGGCGAGGTATAAACAATGGTATCTGTATTCTCATCATTGCCGATAATATCAAGAATATTTCTGACAGGATAGCCCTTTTCCCGCAGTCTTTTCACTTGTTTGTTTGCCTTTGGCATTGCCAGAAGCATCTTCCACAAATCCCCAAACCCTTGTTTCATAATCCTGGCAGAATGTTGATTAAAAGCAAAGGTTGTGGTAGAAGAAACAAAAGGAATTCCCAACTTTCGCGCAACCGCTTTACCCCATAATGCCATAGAATCTGCCACAATGCAGTCCGGCTTTTGTTCTGCCAGTTCCCAGCAAACTTTCTCATCCAGCGCCAAAGTGGTATCCACCAATATTTTGGTAGAAAAAGCCAAATCCTTCCCCAGCCGGGCAGAATCTTCGGCACTTAATTTTTGCTCCATCCCATCATCACAAGGCAGAAATGTTGCTCCTGCTGATTCAATTTCTTCCCGCAACATAGAATAAGAATAATACCATACCTGATGCCCGCGGGAAACCAATTCTTTTACAACACCCAAGGTAGGGTTGGTATGCCCGTGCGCCGGAATACCAAAGAAAACGATTTTACTCATCTATTTCACCCGACTTCATTTCCATATTACAAAAAATCTGTTTCACAAGTTCCTGCTGTTTTGCTTTGGGAGGAACGGCAATCCCTCTTTCCCTATCGCCAAGCACTAAAATTTCATCTCCCGGTTGCAGGTCAAACAGGTCTCTTGCCTCTTTGGGAATAACAAACTGTCCCTTTTCTCCAATTTTAACCATCCAGGCAAATTTTTCTTCCTGTATTTTCATAACAACACCCCTTGTATGATTAGTATGAACAATCATACCGCTTGTTGCATCAAAAGTCAAGGGGGTAATAAGCCTATTTCCTCTTTCCTTTTTTAAAAAAAGGATGGCAAAATTAAAAATTTGCCTATTTTTTCGTTTTAAAAAAGGAAATCCCCTTTTTGTGTCGAAATAATAAAGGTAAGATATTTTAAAGCAGGAGGCTAAGAATATGTCTGAACCTTTATTTGATACTTCAAAACTGAATGTCATCCCTGTTGAAGTCAACAGCGAGATGAAAAAATCCTACATTGACTATGCAATGTCTGTTATTGTAGGTCGTGCTTTGCCGGACGTTCGTGACGGTTTAAAGCCGGTACACCGCCGTATTTTATATGCAATGTATGAAGACGGCATCACGCCCGACAAGCCCCATAAAAAGTGTGCGACCACCGTCGGTAACGTGCTGGGTAGATACCATCCGCACGGTGATGCATCGGTTTATGATGCTTTGGTACGTATGGCGCAGGACTTCTCCCTCCGTTATCCTACCATAGACGGTCATGGCAACTTTGGTTCGGTGGACGGTGACAGCGCGGCTGCTTATCGTTATACCGAGGCAAGAATGTCCAAACTTTCTATGCACTTACTGACCGATATTGAAAAAGAAACCGTAGACTTTATGCCCAACTTTGACGAAAGCCGGAAGGAACCCATCGTTCTTCCCTCCCGCTTCCCTCATCTGTTGGTGAATGGTTCTAACGGCATCGCCGTTGGTATGGCGACCAACATTCCGCCCCACAACCTTGGCGAAGTGGTAGACGGTATTGTTGCACTGATTGACAATCCTGATATCAGCATTGATGAACTGATGGAATACATCCCCGGCCCTGATTTCCCCACCGGCGCACAGATTATGGGCGTTAGCGGTATTCGGGCAGCATATCATACCGGCCGTGGTAAAATCCGGGTTCGTGCCAAGGCAGAAATTGAGGACTGGAAAGACAACCGTCAAAGAATCGTTGTTACCGAAATCCCCTACGGTGTTAACAAGGCAAGATTGATTGAAAAAATTGCAGAACTGGTACACGACAAGCGGGTAGAGGGCATTTCTGACCTCCGTGACGAATCCGACCGTGACGGTATGCGGATTATCATTGAACTCAAACGTGACGCCAATGCCACTATTGTACTGAATCAATTATACAAATACACACAGATGGAAGACTCTTTCAGCGTGATTATGTTGGCGCTGGTCAACCAGACCGACCCTAAGGTTCTTAACCTGAAAGAAGTTTTGGTCCATTATGTGGACTTCCAAAAGGACGTTATCGTTCGGCGTACCCGGTTTGATAAGAAAAAAGCGGAGGCGCGCGCCCACATCTTAGAGGGCTTAAATAAGGCACTTGACCATATTGATGAAGTGATCAGTATCATCCGCAAAAGTTATAATGACCCCAAAGACCAGTTGATGGCACGGTTTGGGTTCTCTGACTTACAAGCACAGGCCATCTTGGATATGCGCCTGGCACGTCTTTCCGGTCTGGAACGGGAAAAGGTAGAAAAAGAATATGCAGAAATTCAAGCCCTGATTGCACACTTAACCGAAGTTTTGGCAAATGAACAGATGGTTTTGGATATCTTAAAAGAAGAAATCTCTGCCATCCGGGAAAAGTTTGGCGACCCCCGTCGTACTTCCATTGAACCGGCAGAAGATGACATTGATATTGAAGATTTGATTGAAGAAGAAGAAAACGTGGTAACCTTAACCCACCAAGGTTACATCAAGCGTCTGGCGGCAGACACCTATCGGAGTCAGCGCCGTGGCGGTAAGGGTATCATTGGTATGCAGACCAAGGAAGAAGACTTTGTTTCTTCTATGTTTGTTACCTCTACCCACGCCCACATCCTCTTCTTTACCAATACCGGCAGAATGTACCGGATTAAGGCTTATCAGATTCCCGAGGCAGGCAGAACCGCCAAGGGTACCGCTGTGGTAAACCTTTTGGCATTAGAGCCGGGCGAATCTATCTCCGCCGTGATTCCGATTCGGGAATACGAGGAAGGCAAGTACCTGACCATGTGCACCCGTGCCGGCGTTGTAAAGAAAACCGACCTGATGGAATACGAAAATGCTCCCAAGGGCGGTAAGATCGCCATTAAATTAGACGAAGGAGACCAGTTAATCAAGGTTGCCTTAACCGACGGCACCAACGACATCTTCATTGGCACCTACTTGGGTAAGATGATTCGTTTTAACGAGAAAGACGTCCGGAATATGGGTCGTGTTTCCCGGGGTGTTCGTGGTATTACCTTAGAAGGTGAGGACTATGTGGTTGGTATGAGCCTTTATCAGGAAGCCGGTAAACTTCTGGTTGTCAGCGAAAATGGTTACGGCAAAAAGACCGAACTTTCCGAATACAAGTGTCAGACCCGTGGCGGTAAGGGTAGTTTCTCTTATCGTATCAGCGACGAAACCGGCGCTGTAACCGGTTTGCAGGTGGTATCTCCCAAGGACGACATAATCCTGATTACCTCAGAGGGCGTTATCATCC
>JAZPYU010000055.1:0-5990 GCA_045544295.1 Ructibacterium sp.
ATACCTCTACACCGTTGCTCTTTTGCCATACCAATCCCGATTTGCAAAACAAAAAACTCTTCAAAAGCAAGACGTCGTCTTGCTTCTTCAAAAGAATCAAAATCCTCCGGGTTATGAATTTGATGAATGGCTTGCTGCGCCGTCATCATACAAAACATTTCCCGAATTGGATTGGGAATAATATCCGTCATAGGCTCACTGAGTGCCGAAAGCGCATTTTGCACACTTTCCCTTATAATTCGCTGATTTAACCCCGCGGTACATGGATAGAGTGGAATAATTTTTCCGGTTTTGTTACCGGCACGTTCTTCCGTTTCTACCACAGGATTTACCATTTCCGGCATTCTACCCCGAAATGCAACTTTACCAAACAAAATAAATTCTTCCGCGCTATGTAGCGTTTTCTCTATGTAAGGGGAATTAAACCAAGTCACCTTTAAAACTCCGGTTCCGTCTGACATAGAAATCTGGATTACACGGGCACCTGTTTTTGCCCGAAAAGAACGAAGTCCACTGGCAGGAGAAACCCGCACACAAACACTTTCACCTTCCTGCAACGTAGCAATTTCCCGCAGATCAGTGCGGTCTTCATAACCACGAGGAAGATGATAAAGCAAATCGCGAATGGTAAAAACGCCAAGCTTTTGAAAAAGCTCAGCGCGTTTTTCCCCTATTCCTTTTAGATAACGAATATGGTCAGTTAATTTCATATTTTATTCCACCGCAACAAAATAATAATATACCGGTTGTCCGCCATAAACCAGCGAAACATCTAAATACTCATAATTTTCTTCCAGTTTTTGTTGTAATTTTTCTGCCGTTTCCTTTTGGATTTCAGCACCGTAATAAATTGTAATGACACCACTTTCATCATCGACCATACTATGCACCAATTCCTCGGTCACGTCATTTACGTCTTTGCCAAGGCATTGGATAGAACTTCCGATCATACCCATAATGTCATTCTTCTTGATTTTCTTACCATCAACCGTAGAGTTCCGTGCCGCAAAGGTAACTTGACCACACTTTACCATACTTGCCATATCCGCCATATTTGCTGTGTTTTCCTCAGGTTCTGCTTCCTCCTGGAATGCCAACAAAGCAGAAATTCCCTGAGGAATATTTTTGGTAGGAATAACAATAACGTTTTGGTCAGTTAACGCATCTACTTGTTCTGCGGCAAGAATGATATTTTTGTTATTCGGCAGAATAAAGACATTCTCAGCCAGAATTTCCTGTACGGCATCTAATAAATTCTGGGTGCTTGGGTTCATGGTTTGTCCGCCTTCTACCACAGCATCTGCGCCAATACTCCGGAATACTTCGCTAAGTCCCTCACCGGCAGAAACTGCAACCGTACCATACTTCTTCCGTTCGATAGCAGGAACCCCTTCTGTCTGCACTTTTTCCTCGTGCTGATACTTCATATTATCAATTTTAAGGTTGGTCAGTTCACCCAGTTTTAACGCTTGTTCAATCACAAATCCGGGATGATTGGTATGGATATGAACTTTAACAATTTCTTCATCCTCAATGACCAACATACAATCCCCTTTGGGACGAATCGCCGCCTTAAACTGTGTTGCTTGACGGTCTGCTTTCTTTTGGATTAAAAACTCGGTACAGTATAAAAATTTGATTTCTTCATTGGTTTGTGCAACTGCCGTTTTTGCGGTTACTGCAACGCCTTCTGCACCTTCTGCAAGGGCAACAGGATTACCCTCTGCAGCCAGTACGGCACCCTCTAAAATGGTAACAATACCCATACCACCGGCATCCACAACGCCGGCTTGTTTTAAAACAGGAAGAATTTCCGGAGTACGATTTAAACTTTCTTGTGCTGCATTCAGCAAAGCACGTAAAAATACCACCGCATCCTGATATTCAGAAAAATGTTCCTCTGCAAATTCCGCCATTTCTCTTACAACCGTCAGAATGGTACCCTCAGTGGGTTTCATTACTGCACGATATGCGGTTTCCTTACTGGATTTTGCAGCATCAGCCATCCCTTTAATGGTTAATTCTTTTTTCCCTTGTACACCGGTTGCTAAACCACGCAAAATCTGCGACAGAATAACACCGGAATTACCCCGGGCATTCCGCAAAGAAGATTTTGCTAAAACTTCTAAAATTTCACCGGCACCAGCCTCAGGATCACAAGCAAGGGCTTCGTTTGCCGCCGCACCAAAGGTCATTCCCATATTGGTTCCGGTATCTCCATCCGGAACAGGAAATACATTCAAATCGTTAATATGTTTCCGCTGATTTTGCAAATGATTGGAAGCAGATGCAATCATCTGCCGTATAAGTTCATTTTTCAGTAGTTCCACGATATTTCCTCCTTCTTGAAATCAATTCCCGTTACTGGTGAACACGAATGCTTTCTACATTGACTGTAACAGAACCCACTTCAAGACCTGTTGCTTCTTCAACTTGATATTTAACATTATTGCGGATAATCTCACCCACAGTACCAATATTTACACCATACTCCAAAATGACATACAAAGCAATATCCATCACATTATCCGTCACTTTTACTTTAATTCCACGGTCCATACTTTCTTTTTTCAAAAGTTGAGCAATTCCGTCTTTACTGCTTCTGACAGCCATTCCTACCACGCCATAACATTGACTGGCTGCATAACCTGCCAGTTTTGCAATCACGGTATTAGAAATTACAATAGAGCCTCTTTCATTTTTCATTTCTGTTGCCATTTCTTATTCCTCCTCTAAACAATGAATCGATGCCTTTATCTTATCAGCATTCTTCACATCTCTTTGATGACAGGAAAACAAGAATATCTGCCTTTCTTTTGATAATTCCTGCAATAGTTCAAATGCCGCCTCGGCCCTTTTATCGTCATATGCCATTAAAAAGTCATCCAGAAATAAAGGTTCTGTCCCATTTCCCAACAAACTTCCCAATGAGAGACGAAGGGCAAAATATGTTTGTTCATAGGTACCTTTACTAAAATATTCCGCCGGATATAAATGATGCTCATCCGGGAATAATTTTATTTGATATTCTGCAGAAACACGAACATCCTGATATTTTCCTCCGGTTAGTATATCCAAAAAACCATTGACTTTTTCATTCACCAAAGGAGTGAAATCAAATTTTCTTTTTTCGTGAACTCTTGCAAAGACACTGGTTGCCAAATCTAAGGCTTTTTCCCTTTTTTCATACTCTGCAATCTGTTCATCAATCTGTATAATTTCGGTCTCTACATCAGCAGGATTTCGGTTTCCGTGGAAAACATAACTAAGTTTTCCTTCGCTTTCTTTGATTTCAGAAACCGCTGCAACCTGCATTTCCTGAAACTTTTGTATTTCTTGCTCTAAGTCAATATGAAGCAAACTTTCGTACTGGTTTGAAAACTCCGACATTTCCTGCACTTTGCTTTGCAAAGTTTCAAGAGGTTCTCCCTCCAACAAAGTTTCATAGGTGCGCCAATATCCTTCTTTTTCCATTTTTGCTTGTCGGCATTTTAGGAAACCATCTCTGAGTTCACCTGCCGTACCGCACTGATATCGGGAAAGAATTTCTTTCAGTTCAGTACGTAACTGTTCCTGCTCCTGAAATTCCCCGTTTTTGGCAGTTTGCATCTTGTTTTTTTCTTCTAAATTCTGCCATAGCATTTTTTTCGCCAAATGGTTCTGCCAAAAACCAATCCCTATCAAAAAGACGCTGACAAATCCACCAAGAATGGTAATGACCCAATACACCAAAGAAAGACCTGCGGAAATCAGCAATAGTACAATACCCAAAAGCAATATCAACCCGCCGGTTTTTTCCTGTTTTTTTGCGCCGGCAATTCTTTCCTCTGCCTTCTTTATATCATACTCTATTACGGCGGTTTGGTCAAGTGTTTCTATCTTTTTTTCTAAGATTTCTGCTTTTTCAACATCCGTTTCTTCTAAGGAGAAAAACTTTTGGTATTCTTCTCTTGACTCTACCTGCCGGGCAAGTTCTTCCAGTCTTTTTACCTGTTCAATTTTTTTCCGGATGGCATCCAGTTCTACTATATGACTTTTTTGTTCTGCCATCTTTTGTAACCGCATTAGTTCCGACTTTGCTTTTTCGGCTTTTTCTTGTGCCATAAGCAGTCGTTTTTCTTCTCCGTCACGTTGCTTCATATCAGAAAGCAACTGATAACGTTCTTTCAGTTTTTCTTCTCGTTCTTCCCGGCAACGGTCTAAAAGACCGGGATTACTCCGTCTATCCTTTGCTTTAATGGCACGTTTTTCTTTTTCTAACCATACCATAGTTTTTTCTGCTGAAACATCCTCTGCGCCGGTTTCTAAAAGATTGAGAAGACGTTGATTTAAAACATCATCTCCATCGCCAAAACATGCGCCATCCTGATGAAGCCAAAAAGTTTTTTCAAATAAGGATTCCGGCATTCCAAACAACTGTTCACCCAAACACTTGGGGTCGTATTCAGGCAGAACGCTACCGGTATGAACATCTAAAACTTCCGTCTTGTCACCGGAAGCGGTTTTCCCAAACTTTCTGCGAATTTCAATTTCTTTGCCATCCACCAAAAGTCGCAAAATCCCCTCAGCATTTTTCTCATTCCAAGGAATCATACGTTCCCGGCTTTTTAATCCACGTTCATCTTTTTTAT
Source organism: Ructibacterium sp. (assembly GCA_045544295.1). GTDB lineage: Bacteria > Bacillota > Clostridia > Monoglobales > Monoglobaceae > Ructibacterium. The sequence goes on from JAZPYU010000055.1 coordinate 4,632, forward strand.
TGCCGGCAACACCATAAATCATCGCCTTAAAAAACAACTGTAGGGTAGATTTACCGGCTTCGTTCCCGCCAAAAATTACCTGTAAACCATCCGGAAAATGCAAGGTATAATTCTCGAACTTACCAAAACGCACCAGGACAGCCTCTTTGATTTGAATCATAACCCCTGCCCTCCTTCCATGGCTTTTATGCCAAGTTCCAGGGCAAGATAACCGATACTTTTTTCTTCCTCAGGCATTTTTTCGATTTCTTCTAACATCGCAAGAACAAACTCACCCCGCAAGGTGTTTTCCCTGGCAAGCTCTTCAACAGCAATCAAAGGATGGGTTTCATCGATAACATCAAGATAAAACGCCGCATCCTTTAATTCTTCTTTTAAAATATCCGTTTGAATAATCCCGTCAGAAATTTTACCAACCAACAATACCTTATAAATATTTTCACTACCGCCGGCATTTTTGATTGCCTCTGTGATGGCAGTCTGTATTGCCAAACCATCTTCCATTCCGGTTACATCCACAGACAAATGCCAACATTGTCTCATAGCAGACGGCATCCAGGTCAGTTGCACATCATTCTTATCTAAAACACCTACATAAAAACCTTTTTCGCCTTCTTCATCAAACCCTCTTCCTTCCGGCACACCGGGATAAGCAACGCGAGTGGTTCCTAAGCGAAGCAGTTCGCTTGCCTGATGAATATGTCCAAGGGCAATGTAATCCATACCGGATTTTTCGATATCACCTTTATGAATGGGGTTATATGCACTTTCGCCGCCATCTGCAACAATCTCACCGTGAAGCACCATAACATTACACCAATCCGGATGGACAGGAAAATCTGCCAAAAGAGTTTCCTCTTCTCGGTCATTGGCAAAACTTCTCCCGTGGACACGGGTTTTCAGTTCAGAAAAATCAAAATATTCTCCCTCAGTGCTAAAAATATAAACATTCTCTCCCCAATCTGTAGTTTGATAGACAGAACCCGGAGAGAAAGGATCATGATTGCCCGCAGCAAGAAAGACCTTGGTACCACCAATTTCCTCAAAGCATCGTTTTACAAAAGCAACGGTTTCCGAAGAGACAAATCTACCATCAAACAAGTCACCGCTGATAAAAAGAAAGTCCTTTTCTTTTGCAACCTGAACTATCTTTTGGAAAGTCTTCATCACTTCTCTGCGACGTAACTGCATTTGCTTTGGATTAAAATGTGCCGAAAACGGCGTATCCAAATGCACATCCGCTGTATGAACAAAGGTTGGCAATTCACTCACCTCCTGACTTTCCTATCCATTCAATTTTTCTTCTTTCTTTTTATACTCATAGAGAGTACAACCAAAATACTTCTTAAACTGTATGAT
>JAZPYU010000056.1:0-8417 GCA_045544295.1 Ructibacterium sp.
CCACGGGTATTGAGCATTTTAAAAGGTCCAATACCAAAATACCCCAGCACCGTATTGATAACCCCCTCGTTACCGAGCAGAGTCATCCACGCATAGGTACGGAGCAAAAAGTTCATCCACATAGGAAGAATCACAATCATCAGCATGGTGCTTTGGACCTTCAAATCCATCCGCGCCAGAATATAGGCAAGGGGATAGGCTAACACCAGACAGATGACGGTGGCAATAGCAGCAAGCCAGATAGACCGGACAAAGATGTTGGAATATTGTGCCACACTACCCACATATTCCAAGGTAAAGTGCCCGTCACCGTCTGTAAAAGCAAAATATGCCACCATAATAAAAGGAACAATGACGAAAACCGCCATCCATACCAGGTATGGTGCGGCAAGAAGTTTTCTCTTCATCTCCACACCTAACCTTTCATTTTATGCATAATATGTATATCATCTGGTCCAAAGGTGATACCAACCGTAGCGCCCTCTTCTGCCGCTTTGGTGGATTGAATCAGCCATTTAAAGTCATAGGCCTCTACCACCATTTCATAATGAACACCCTTAAAAGTAACCGAGGTTACCACACCGGAAAGTTTGGCATTTTCTACTGAGGTCAGGGTAATATCCTCCGGACGGATGACCACATCCATCGGTGTGTTTTCCCCAAAACCATTATCCACACAGGCAAACTCTCTGCCGCTGATTTCTACTAAATAATCTTTGATCATAATGCCGGGCAGAATATTGCTCTCGCCAATAAAATCAGCAACAAAGGCATTTTCCGGCTCGTTATAAATATCAACGGGGCTACCGATTTGTTGAATATTGCCATGGTTCATAACTACGACAGTATCACTCATAGTCAAAGCCTCTTCCTGATCATGCGTTACATAAATGAAGGTAATCTCCAAACTCTGCTGGATTTTTTTCAGTTCTATCTGCATTTCCTGACGGAGTTTTAAGTCCAGAGCGCCAAGAGGTTCATCAAGGAGCAGAACTTTGGGTTGGTTTACCAACGCTCTTGCAATGGCAACACGCTGTTGCTGACCGCCAGAAAGACGGCTGACATTTCTCTTCTCAAAGCCACGCAGATTCACAAGTTCCAACATTTCTCCCACCCGTTTTCGGATTTCCTGCTCCGGCAACTTTTTCACACGCAAACCAAACGCAATGTTTTCATAAACATTGAGATGGGGAAATAGTGCATATCTTTGGAACACGGTATTAACATTCCGCTTATAAGGCGGAACATGGTTGATCTTTTTACCTTCAAACGTAACAATGCCGCTGTCAGGTTCAAGAAAACCGCCGATGATCCTTAGTGTTGTGGTCTTACCGCAACCGGACGGACCAAGCAAAGTCACAAATTCTTTGTCCCTAATATCTAAGTTGATGTGATTGAGAATTTGCTCTCCGTCAAAGGTAACAACGATATCCTCAAGGCTGACAATATTCTCCAATACAAATACCCCCTTTTAGGTTTTGATTTTTCTTACAATTTTCAAAAAAACGCGATAGTCTTACAATAAACTATTTTGCCCAAAATGTCAATAGAAATCGAAAAAAATAGACTGTTTTCCCAGTCTATTTTTTTGCAATTTTTTTGAAATCTTCTCTTATATTTTCATCTCTCCCATTAGTTTTTCAGGATAGAATTTTGAAAACTTCTTAAACTAATTTTGAAAAAATTTTTTAAAGGAGGTTTTCATATGGAATTATCTTTTTTTGACCCCTTTGGCGACTCCTTTTTAGGTCGTGCTTATCTCCCTGTTTTGGTGGCACTAAAAGCAGTCTGACACTATTTTTTTCAAATCTTTGCCCTTTTATGCAAAAAAGCGGCAAAGATACATATTCCGGTTATATTTGGTACATACTAAAAGGAAAAATCCGGAAAGGAACCTGCTTATGTCGCAATATCTCATTACACCCGAAAAGCCGCCTACCGGCACAATCGCTATCAGCGGTTCTAAAAACGCTGCACTCCCCATTTTAGCCGCCGGACTTCTATCCGCATCTCCGTCTGTCTTTGAAGGGATTCCTATCCTTTCCGACACCCAATATATGCTGGAACTAATGGAGCAGATGGGTGCTGTCATAGCGCAGAAAGATACCAACACATTTGCCCTTTGTCTGCCGGATGACGTGAAACGCCGCAATCCCTCCTTAGAACTTTTCAGCAAATTACGAGCCTCTTTTTTAGTAATGGGACCTCTCCTTGCCCGCACCGGAAAAGTACGAATCCCTCTACCCGGAGGATGCCAGATCGGGGCAAGACCGATTGATCTTCATTTAAAAGGCTTTCAGGCTTTGGGTGCCAAAATCAAGCAGGGACACGGCTATGTAGAAGCCCGTTGTGATAAACTGACCGGAGCACAAATTTATTTGGATTTTCCCAGTGTGGGTGCCACCGAAAACCTCCTCCTTGCCGCCTGCCTTGCCCACGGAGAAACGGTGATTGAAAATGCCGCTGCCGAACCGGAAATTGCAGACCTTGCTCTTTGCCTCACCAAAATGGGTGCAAACATTCAAGGCGCCGGCAGCGACACCATTACCATCATCGGTAAAAGAGAATTAAATTCTTGCCGTCACCGTATCATTCCTGACCGAATTGAAACCGGGACCTTTTTAGCAATGGCAGCCGCATCCCGTGGCGATTTGACCTTAACCAACGTTTGTCCCGGCCACATAAAACCAATTCTTGCCAAATTAGAAGAAATGGGCTTTTCTACGGAAATAGGAGAAGATTTTTTGCATATTCATCCCTGTGAGCGGTTTCGGGCAGTGGATATCAAAACCTTACCCCATCCTGGTTTTCCCACCGATATGCAATCTCAATTTATGGCATTGATGAGTGTGGCAGAGGGAACCGGTGTAATTGTGGAAACCGTTTTTGAAAATCGGTTTATGCAAGTTTCTGAACTTTTGCGGATGGGTGCCAAAATCAAATTAGACGGTCGTACCGCTGTGGTTGATGGCACCAAAAAATTAAGCGGCGCACAAGTCAAAGCCACCGACCTGAGAGCCGGTGCCTCTTTGGTGATTGCCGCTTTGGCCGCACAAGGTGAAACCTTAATCCAAAATATTGAACATTTAGAGCGTGGTTACGAAAATTTTGTGGACAAACTCTCTGCAATAGGCGTCAATATCCAAAAAATGCCCACAGAACCCCAAAAATAAACTTTTCTTACTCGTTAATCATTTTGCTGATATCACGGCGCAGGCGGGAAATAATCCGCTTTTCCAGACGGGAGATATAAGACTGAGAAATTCCAAGCATATCTGCTACCTCTTTTTGGGTTTTCTCTTTGCCCTGACGGTTCATTCCAAACCGTAGTTCCATAATTCGTCTTTCCCGTCCTGAGAGTTTTTCCATAGCAAGATGGAGCAGTTGCTTATCCGCTTCTTCGTCTAAGCCACGCCAGATAATATCTTCCTCTGTCCCTAAAATATCAGAAAGGAGAAGTTCGTTTCCGTCCCAATCCACATTCAACGGTTCGTCAATGGAGACCTCTGCCCTTTGCCCGTTATTTTTACGAAGGTACATCAAAATTTCGTTTTCAATACAACGAGAGGCATAGGTAGCCAATTTAATTTTTTTATCCGTTTTAAAGGTATTGATTGCTTTGATTAAACCAATTGTTCCAATGGAAATCAAATCTTCTATCCCGATACCGGTATTTTCAAACTTTCTGGCTATGTATACCACCAACCGAAGATTTCTCTCGATAAGGGTCTGGCGGGCTTTCTGATAGGTTTGCGGATGGTTCAACTCCTGTAAAAACCGTTCCTCTTCTTCCTTGCCAAGTGGTGCCGGCAGGGCTTCGCTTCCGCCTATGTAATAGGCTCCCTTCTTCCGGAAAAGTCTTGTTTTTATCCACAGTCTTTGCCAGACCCGTTTTGCCTTTTCTAACCAGTTTTTCATAAACCATTCTACCTCCCACATTCTCTCTTTCCTGCAAAATTTTAGGATTACATATACTTTGATATAAACCATCGGATGAAAATTCGCCCTGACCTACGGCAATCAATGGGTGCTCTGCCATTTGATACCGCTGATCCCTACAAGAAACCTCTTCCGGATAAAACGCCTTTAAATGACAGATACCTCCGGCGGTATGTATCGGCAAGATAAAGTCTGTTTTTATCGGCATATCTTTTAACACAGACGGAGCAACAAGGATTACTCCCTCACCGGTTATGGGGGCGGTCACTTCACAACCGGTATCTAAGAGCGTTGTAACAACAAATTCCTTTTTTTCTGCCACAAAAGAGAGTTTGACTAAAATCCTATCCCGGCTGAAATTCCTTATGGAAATCTTTTGAAAACCCCAAAATAGCAAATAGGAAACTACAATTCCTGATAACAAAACCCAAAAATCCAACGCCAGATATACCTGACCATTTACCGCAACTGCTTGTAGGTTTTGGCCTAAATCGGTTCCCATTGCCAAAGCAAATACCACACCACCAAATCCGGCAGATAGCAAATAAAAGATACCCATACCTTTCCAAAATCTTTGCCATCCACAAGGAAAAATAATCAGAAAAACAGCGATTCCGCTTACCACAAATTTCCCTATCAAGGAATAAAAAAGTTTATATTCCGGCAAAAAGGACAACGTCCCGTACAATGCCAAAATCCCCGTAGCAAGAGTCATTCTGCCAAGGTTGTAAGAGTTCCTTGAAAAAACGGTGGTCAAAAAAATAATCTGAAAATCCATAAGATAATTCCAAAAAAATAAAATATCGGCGTATACAATAATTTCCATATACTTCCCTCTTTTCTTTTTTATTATACCTCCTTCCCAAAGAAAAGCCTGTCAAAATTTGGTAAGAAACTGCGAAATCGTTCGACAAAATCATAACGTTTTTCTTTGGACTTGCAAAAACCAAAAATTCCTTGCATAGGTATAGTGATATCTATGTAGGGAGGGTTTAAGATGCTTCAACTATTATTACAATGTCTGCAATCAGTCACCTTGCTTCTTGGTTATATCGCCAATGGCAATTCTTTTCCAAAACCCTTATCCGCCAAGGAGGAGCAGGAATGTCTTGTCCAATTACAAAAAGGGGATATGGAAGCAAGGAACAAACTGATTGAGCATAATTTACGGCTTGTGGCACACATTGCCAAAAAATATACCGGTAGCGTAAGGGATCAGGAGGATTTACTTTCCATCGGCACCATCGGTCTTATGAAAGGTATTACCAGTTTTGATCCAAGCAAAGGAACCCGGCTGACCACCTATGCCGCACGATGCATTGAAAACGAAATTTTAATGCTTCTGCGCTCTAAAAAAAAGGAGCAAGGTGACGTTTCTTTAAACGAATCCATCGGCACCGATAAAGAGGGAAACCAGATTATGCTGATTGATGTGATGAAGAATGACGAGGTGGATATTTTTGATAAAATCAATACCAGCATAGAAATCCGGCAACTGTATCATAACATTCAAAAGGAATTGGATGCCCGGGAAAAGAAGGTGATACTTCTTCGCTATGGTATCCTGGACGGACACCCTATGCCCCAAAGGGAAATCGCAAAACGATTGGGTATTTCTCGTTCTTACGTGTCCCGCATTGAGAAAAAAGCCATCCGTAAATTGAAAAAAGGGATTCTGGAAAAGGAATCCTGCTAAACTTCTTGCATATTTTTAGAAAATACATTACAATAAAGAAAAAACCAAAAAGGAGAATGGGGATGCAACTGCTTAAAACCATGGATATCAGTGGATATCTTTACCCCGCCTACGGGAAGTTGACATTAGAATACACCTTTCAAAATACCGCTGATACGCCCTGTGCGCCCCGGTACTTTTTCCCGGTACCAAAGGATGCTATCATCGGCGGTCTTCAACTGCTTACCAAAAATAAAACCCTGATACGTGGCAAATTTTCACCCATCACCTCTCCTTTGGAAACCACAGGAGATTATCGTTTATTTCAGGTAAACCCCTGTGTTTATTGCCTTTCTTTTGAAGAATTATTGCCGAACGAAACCTGTACGGTTCTGCTGGAAGTTCTGGTACGGCTTTTCCCTATGGGAGATTCTTGTCGGTTTGTTTTCCCTCATTACCACAATGTGCCCACCTCCGTCAACTTAACGTTGCACGGAATGATACCGCAGGGTGACATAGATTTTTTTGATATAAACACACACTCTCTTTCTGTCAATCTTTCAGGGACAAAGGACTTTGTTTTAGATTGCAATCTGACAGAACAAACTTCTACCGCTATTTTAGAAGAATCTTTTGGTGGCGGGCTTGGTTTTTATCGGCTATACACTAAACAATCAAACACAAAAGCAAATCCAATCACTCTGCTTTTGGATTGGGCAGGAATTACTTCGGCTACTCAAATCAACCAAATCAAGGAATTGGCCTTTCGGATTTTTTCCGCATTGCCACCAAACGTTCCGGTTAACATTCCGGCATTGTTAAAAAAGAATATCTATTCCACAGAAAAAACCTGTCAGGAAATTTTTGAAAAACTACAAAATCTATCAAACTCTTATGCAGAAGACACAGATAACAACGCCAATACCATTCTTATCACCGGCAACGCTTCATCTCTTTCCTCACCTTGTCATCTTCTTACCGTAGGTGAACATACACCATTGGTAAGCGGATTAAATACCATTCATTTTTATTCCAAGGATATCAATGAAGAAACCATAAAAACCGTTCTTCCTACCCTACTCGCTATGGGACAAGCACCGGAAGTCATTCCAGAGGGAAGTAATGTTAAGGAATTCTATCCCCTTTTAACCCCTGCCGGAAACGGTTACACAGACTTTGTTCTTTCCTATACCGGACAGGCACCACGCTCCTTTACGCTGCAAAAAGATGGTGACTGCTTAGAAGCCATTACTTTGGAGCATCTGTCACCGATGCCGCATTTCCCCGATGCACAAAAACTTTATGCTATGGGTAAAGCAAAACACCTTTCCGCTTTGCTTCAAAAAGTTTCCCCAACCAGTTTGCGAAAGATGAAGCAACAACTGACCGAAACTTGTCTCCGTTATCAAATTATGGGAAGTGAAATGGTATTAACATTGGATACTGGACTGAATAACTTGGTTCATCTTCCATTTTATTGTTTTGACGCCTTACCCCACAAACCATTACCAAACATACAAAAAACTATTTTTGGGGAATCCCAACGGAAAATATCGGACAAAGAAAAACTAAAAGAATATTGCCTGACCATTCTTTATCAAAGCATCCGGGAAAATGGCGGAATTTTTTCCTACCGCACATTAACACCTCAAAACCAAGGCGAGGAAACCGCTTTGGCGGCCTTGGCCTTGTTCCAGCAGAACGATGCCCGTTTGGTCCTTACAGATGCTTATGGTTTTTTGGAAAATGTCGCCGATTGCAGATGGCATTTTCTTCTTCGGACCATCCGGGACGGCAAACCTATGATGGAGGAAATTTTTCATTCCCTGCCCACGTTGGAAGAATTACTTTCTCTTTTAGAAGAACATCCCCATTCCGTCAAATATGCCGCCATGATTTTGCTCTGGCTTAGTAAATAAAAAGATGTGCAGTCTAAAAACTGCACATCTTTTTATTTTTTTACATGACCCACATCGGTAACAATGTGATATCCGGCTTTTTTCACACGTTCTTCTAAGAGTTTTTTCCCTTGGGCCGCTTCCTCACCGGTGGAAATTTTATTTTCATAAAGGGTATATAATTTTCTGACACCAACCGGAGAAAGATTGGGCATCACCACGTTAGCGCCAGCCTTTAACCCTTCCTCTCTGCCGTCCGTCCTTATGGTACCAAGAGCGGTCGTTGCCGGGATAAGCGCCCACGGAAACAAAATCCGCAAGATAGCAATTAAGCGGAGCGTCAAGTCAAAAGACCCGTTTGGAAAATCTTTCAGCGGCGTATCCAAATGGGTAAGGTAAGGACCTATTCCTATCATATCCGGTTTTAGTTCCTGCAAAAATCGAACATCTTTGATCAGGGTATCCATCGTTTGGTAGGGGCTTCCTACCATAAAACCGGAACCCACCTGATAACCGATTTCTTTTAAATCAAGCAAGGCTTGTTTGCGGGTTGTTAAAAGCATTTCTTTGGGATGGATTTTCCCATAATGTTCTGCATCTGCCGTTTCGTGACGAAGCAGATACCGGTTGGCGCCGGCATCAAAAAGCGCCTGATAACTCTCGCGGGACCGTTCCCCCAAAGAAAGAGTGATAGCACAGTCCGGATATTGTTTGCGGATTGCTCCCACCCAGTCACAAAGAACCTCATCGGTAAAATAGGGGTCCTCTCCACCCTGCAAAACAAAGGTGCGAAAGCCGAGGCTGTACCCCTGAGCACAGCATTCCATAATGTCGGCTTTTGTCAGACGGTAGCGCACCGCCTTTGTGTTGCCGCAACGGATTCCGCAATAATAGCAGTTATTTTT
>JAZPYU010000057.1:0-4899 GCA_045544295.1 Ructibacterium sp.
CCTACGAACACAAATGCGGAGCATTCATCATTCGTTTTTAATCCCAATCATACGATTTTTTCTAAAATTGGGAAAATATTTTAATATTTGGGGAAAATTAGGTATTGCCAAATGTGAAAATATTGTTTATAATATAATTAAATTATGAAAAATTTCTTCAATTTCATAAAAAAATTATTAAAATTTTTAAAAAAACTATTGCTTTTTTTGGATAAATAGGATATAATGAATGTGTTTCAATAGGCTACCCTTAAAAAAAGGGCGTATTTTCGCTTGTTTTTCATTACATAACGGTGACGTAGCCGTAACAAAACTTTACATTTTTTTAAATATTTTTTTGCGCAGGGATGGTATACCTGGGCTAATTGTCGTTATTTTTAAATTATTTTAACCCCGTAGGCAATGACAAAATGGTAGGGGACGGCGTCCTCCACGTCCCGCAATCGGGCGATTGGTGAATCGCCCTACGATAACCCATCCGGATAAAATTGTAGGGGGTATTCACGAATGCCCCGTGACATCGTAGGCAATGACAAAACAGCCTTCTCCTTGGAGGGCGCAAATTGCCAGTGGCAATTGTTCTGCGCTGACCGAGGCGAGAGCCGAGACAGGTGTCACAGAGTGACGGATGAGGTGTTCACGCGTGAGCAAATATGCCACCGGCATATTTGTAGCGGGAAATGAGGTGTGACAGCACCGGCTTTTAGGAAACGCAAAGCGTTTCTAAAATAGATGGCTTGAATGCGATAGCATTCGTTATAGTTTTTAGATAAAAATGATGGTTTAGAGACACCTCACCACCGCCTACGGCGGAGCCTCTCCTCAAGGAGAAGCCTTTGAGGAAGAAGGCACCAAAATTGCAAAATAATTAATTATATCTATACAACATTTATTTTTTATTAAAAGGAGTGTGTTTTTCTATGAGAAAGACAAGAGTTTTAGCGGCTCTGCTCTGCCTGATGATGATTGCTACTGCAATCCCCATGATGCAAGCGTCCGCAACAGAAACAGATGCCGGCTTGACCGCTGTTTTGGCCGGTGCAACCGAGAAGTATACGGTTGACTTTGCAGAGCACAATTCTACCAGTAACGTAGACTACGTAGATACAGCGGGCAAACACCTTGGTGCGGGTGAATCGACTACTTGGGCCACTGCGGAACTTGCCCGTCTTAGTGATGCTGAGGGCGGTACAGTAAACGAACTGGATTCTATCAGACAAGGTAACAAGAGTCTCTACTGTCGTGATGAAATGATCTTAGAGGATAGTTCCTTGAGCAGTAAGAACGATGACGGAAATAACAGATTGGAGCGCGTTGAAGTGACTGCAGATGGTCTGGCTGTTCGTGCAGGTAACCTTGCGAGCGCAGATTCCAAAAATGAGGATAAGATTCCCGGTGCAACCGGCGAGAATGCTGGATGGACATGGAATGATACTGCCACAGGCACAAAGGCTGCCAATTACAAGTTGATCTCTGGCAAACTGGATGTGAACATGGGTTATGCCGGAGCAATGCTCTTCAAACTGAAGTTGGATAAAGATGGTTCTTCTGCTAAGGTTGAAGTGCAGGAAGGTGCCAACGGCCAGACACAAATTGGTTTTGTTGTCAGCAGTGCGGGTATTCAGATGATCGGTGCCGGCAGCTACGCCTATGGCGATGCAAAGATCTCTACTACTGCAAACAGTGGAGATGGTACCGTATCCGGTCCTCAATTTGAAACTGGTGCCGTGTATGAAGTTCTTTTAAAGAATGACTTTAACCGTTACACTCTCTATGTAAGAAAAGAGGGCGATGCCAACTTCACCAAGGTGGTTACCGGTACAGCAAAAAATGGTGACAAAGCTGCCAATACTATAAAAGTACTGAAAATAAATGCCCTGTACAACACCCAAGGAAGTCAGGCGACCAAGTTGGTTACCAAAGATAGCGTCACAAAACAGTATCTGGCTGAGTATGTAGCAAGTCAAGGCTGGGTAGCAAATGAAACAGAGGGCATTACCGAAATTACAGACGGTAATGTTACCAGACCGTTGTCTCAGGTTACCTTTAAGAGCATCACAACCTATGAAGATTCCGCTAATAGCGGTATGACCTTGCAGGAAGCACTGGGTCAAAATGCAGTAGCCATTGCTAAATATGAAGCAAATGAGGAAAATGCTGCCCTGATCAAAGGCGGTATGACTATTGCCAACTGGGGCTTGAGCGGTGGTGGAACCAACAACGGTGATGTGATTGTTGACAGCACGAATAAGAACCTTACCCTGCCTTTATCTGCGCTGAGCGTTGATACCGCAATTGAGTTTGGTGTTAAGATTCCGGAAAATCCAGCAGATGGTGTGAACATGCGCGGTAATACGACCATTGAAGGTAAACCATTCGATATAAAGATTGGCGGTTCCGATGACAATAACGCCAACGCCCGCGGTACGATTATTATGTGGGCAGACAGCACCCCGATGGTTCTGAAAAACAAACGTAACATTGATACCGATGCCCGGACCTTCTTGCTGACCATGGAAAACGAGGGTGGTACCGATTATATGAAGTTATGGGCAAAGCATCCGGTTTCCGGCAAGTATCTCTATCTTGGTAAAAATGGGACATATACGAAGAACATAAACTGTGCCCCCAGATTTGAAAACACCAAAACTATTCCTTATACCATCACCAGTATGGCTGTTTATAACAAAAACGGCTTAGCAAATACTGATGCATTGCCGGTAGGCGCAGCAGATATGTATCAGTATGTGGATGCTGATATGAGCACCGCAACCGTCAACTTTGAAAGAGACTGTTCGGGTGGTGAGGATGTCAAAGGTGACCTGGTATATAATGATAATGAGGCTGGTGTCTTAAAAATCACCTTGCCCACTGGAAGTACCTCGCTTTATAGCAACGTGAAAACCGCAAATGCATTTATCCCCAAAGGCGGATATGCAGAGATAAGATTTAAGGGCTATCCTAAGGGCGATAGCAGCGGTAATGGCTCCTTTAGTTTTATAACCCGTGATGGCGAAAAATTTTTCAATATTAAGTTGCAACCTAACAAAATTACGGCGACCAATGCCGACGCTGTGACAGGTAGCGTTTATAATATGGACCCCAACACTTGGATGGATATGAGAATTGTCCGTAGCGCTGATGATAAATTCTCTGTATATCTGAAGAAAGACGGAGAGAACGCCTGGACCCGTGTTGTTACCAATGCGGAACCTATTGCCAATGCTCTTGCTCCCCTGATGCAGATTGGTGGTTATGGTAATGCAAACACCAACCGCGACACCGATGCACACTATGTGGATTACCTCAATGTTTACGGTCCTGCTCCAACTGCTGACCAGAAAATGTTAGTTTTGGATGGTAAAGTAAACGAACAGGTAACCAAGGTTCTGACCGGTGTTGAGGGTGCAACTGTTGGCCGTGGTGTACAGGCAGTTATCGCTCCCGGTGTTGCAGGTACTGCAATCTTTGCAGGTTACGAGGGCAACAAACTGGTTAATGCAATTCCTGTTACCTTTACTGCAGAAGATGATCGGGTAATTGCTCCTACAACGCAGCCCGGCGGTACTACCGTTAAAGTATTCCTGTGGAGCGACTTTGATAATATGACCTCTCTTGCTCCTATGCAGTCTTTTGCGAAATAAGTTTTAAACTTTTAAAAAACCGAGTGGATTTTGATGTGACCCCAAAAAGTTAGACTTTTTATAGCGTAGTAGTTTTAATGACTGCTACGCTATTTTTATGCAGCCAAGGTGTTGAGCCGATACTCAACCGGACTCATCCACCCAAGTTTCTCTTTAATCCTTTTCTCGTTATAATATTTTATATATTTTTCAATAGCTTCTTTAAGCTCATCAAAGCTGTAGTAAGTGGTTCCGTAATACATTTCCTGCTTTAATATTCCAAAGAAATTTTCCATCACAGAATTGTCATAACAATTACCTTTGCGAGACATACTTTGAAATATTTTGTTTTCTTTAAGTGCAAATGAATATGCACCCATTTGATATGCCCAACCTCTGTCTGAATGGAATGTTCTCCTATATTGGCAATCAGAGGTTATTTCTATTGCTTGTTTTTGTGCTGATAAAATACCGGAAGCAGATGGATTTTTGCTTATGCTATAGCTTAAGACCTCTCCATTGAACATATCAAGGAATGGATCTAAATACAATTTCTTAATTACCATCCTGCCTTTATTGTCTATCTCATAATACTTAAATTCTGTGGTGTCTGTGGTTATCTTTTGATGTGGTACAGATGTATTAAAACGACGGTTAATTCTATTAGGTGCTATTTTACCAACATTACCCTTGTACGAATTATATCTGCGGCTTTTGCGAGTAAATGATGTGACTTGAAAACCTAATTTTTGCATAATTCTTTGAACCTTCTTTTTGTTAACAAAAATCTTTCTGTTTCGTAGTTCTCTATGGACTCGTCTATAACCGTAATCCTTATTTTCTGTGTGGATTTTGGTGATTTCATCTTCTAAATATCTATCAGGATTTTCTCTGTCAAACCGCTTTTGCCAATACATATATGTTGCCTTTGGGAAGCCAACTACTGCGAGAATGTCTTTTAATTTAAACTGTCCTCGGAGACTGTGGACAATTCTCGCTGTTTTTTCTGAAGAGCTTCCTCCTCTAAACGCAGTCTCCTCAATTCTTTTAAATATGCATTCTCTATTCTAAGTTTAAGTAATTCATCTTCAAGTTCTTTGACGTGTTCAGCACTTGTATCCACGGGCTTTTCTTCGTCGAATTTAGAAGTCTTTTTAAATTCTCGTATATCCAATGTTTTCTTACGACCTTTCTTTTTAGGTCTCAAAGCATCAGGACCGGCTATTCTAAAATCATTTACCAAGTCGGAGGCCAAGCGGTCTTAGGAAGACAAACC
>JAZPYU010000058.1:0-14840 GCA_045544295.1 Ructibacterium sp.
GTGCCATGTATCGTGCCATTGGTCTTGCGGCGGTAAGAAAAGGGATAGACCCCACCGACGTACCCGGCGTAGAGGGTATTTTGGATGATATCGAAATCAAGATTGCACATACCGATGCAGGGCAGCAGGTGTACTTAAACGGTGAAAACGTATCCACCGAAATCCGTCTGCCGGAGATTTCTTCTGCGGCATCTCATGTGGCAGTAATCCCTGCCGTACGCCTAAAATTAGTGGAACTGCAACGGATTTTGGCAGAGGAAACCGATGTGATTATGGACGGACGGGATATTGGTACCTATGTGCTTCCCAATGCCCAGTTAAAGATTTTCCTCACGGCTGATGTGGAAGAAAGAGCAAAACGCCGTTATTTAGAACTTCAGGAAAAGGGTGTTGCCACCACATTAGATGAAGTGTTGTCTGAAATGAAGTTCCGGGATCACAATGATTCCAGCCGTGCATTTGCACCCCTTCGCCCTGCGGAGGATAGTGTGATGGTTGACAGTACCCAGTTGACCTTGGAAGAAACCGTAGCCAAAATTACAGCGATGGCAAAAGAATTAAAAGAAAAAAACTAAGGAGGCAATTATGAGTTTTTATCAATTTGCAAGAGGCATTACCTCCGTATTTTGCCATATTTGTTTTAGAATCCGTGTGGAAGGCATTGAAAATATTCCCCAAAAAAACTGTTTGGTTTGTGCCAACCATAAAAGTAATATGGACCCATTGGTTTTGGGGGTTATCTTGCCAATCCCGGTACGGTTTATGGCAAAAGAAGAACTTTTTAAAAATAAGTTGATGGATAAAATGATGCGTGCCGTAGGTGCCTTTCCTATCAGACGCGGGAAGAACGATGTGGGTGCCCTAAGAAGCGCTATGAAAATGATAGAAAACGGAGAATATCTGGCTATTTTCCCGGAGGGGACCCGTTCCAAAGGGAATACGATGCGCCGTGGTAAGCAGGGTGCAGCCCTGATTGCAACAAAATCCGGAGCAGATATTTTGCCGGTAGGAATTGACGGAAAGTATGGGCTATTCCGGAAGATTACCATAAGGATTGGTGAAGTAATCCCTATGGAAGAATACTTTGACGAAAAAATTACATCGGAAGATTTGCAAAAAATCACCGACGAAAAATTGATGCCGGCGATTGGTGTTTTAGCAGGAGTGAAAACCTATGAAAATCGAAATCGCTGAGAAAGCCGGATTTTGCTTTGGCGTAGCCAGAGCGGTGAAGATGGCATATGAACTGGCAGAAACCCCGGGGGAGCACGCCTGTTTTGGAATGCTCATTCATAATCGGGATGTGACGGAAGATTTAGAAAAAAGAGGGCTTCCGGTTTTGGAAAACATTGCCGATGTGCCGGTAGGCACCAAAATTCTTCTCCGTGCCCATGGCATCCCCAAAGAAGAACAAGAACAATTAGAAGCAAAAGGGGTCAAAATTGTAGATGCAACCTGCCCCTATGTGAAGAAAATTCATCATATTGTAGCAAAGGCCCATCAAGAGGAACGGCAGGTGGTCATTTGCGGCGATGCATCCCATCCGGAAGTGAAAGGCATCAACGGTTGGTGTGACAATACTGCCATCGTGATTGGCGCAGAAGACGAAATAAAAGATGTTTTAGAAAAACCCGCCGAAATTCCGTTAACTGTGGTGGCGCAGACCACCATTCGGGAAAGTTTTTTCAAAAAAATTGCGGAAAATTTAAAAAAACATTTTACAAATGTACAAATCTTTGATACAATATGTAATGCGACAGCCGAAAGGCAGAAAGCCGCCGCTGATTTAGCAGAAAAGTGCGATATGATGTTGGTGGTTGGCGGAAAGAACAGTTCCAATACCCGGAAACTTTACGATGTGTGCTTGGAACGTTGCCCCAATACGTTGTCGATTGAAAATGCAAAAGAATTAAAAAACAATATAAAACAAGGGATTTTTCCCGAAAACAAAAAAATCAATGTGGGTATTACCGCTGGGGCATCTACCCCGGATTCGGTAATCAAGGAGGTCTATTTAACCATGGCGGAAAACAATGAAATGAACTTTGCAGAGGCTCTGGAAGAAACTTTAAAGCCCCTCAAGTCAGGCGAAGTAGTAAAGGGTGTAGTCATTGGCATTACCCCGACAGAAGTACAGGTTGACATCGGTAACAAGTATGACGGTGTGATTCCTTTTGATGAACTCACCAACGATCCTTCTGCAGATATCAATGCACTGGTAAAAATGGGTGAAGAAATTGACGTTTACGTAGTACACGTAAGCGACAGAGAT
Organism: Ructibacterium sp.; assembly: GCA_045544295.1. Lineage (GTDB taxonomy): Bacteria > Bacillota > Clostridia > Monoglobales > Monoglobaceae > Ructibacterium. Next base: position 2,273 of record JAZPYU010000058.1, read on the forward strand.
GGTGTTGTTACACTTTCTAAAAAGAAGATTGACGCAGTGAAGGGCTTAGAAGAACTTCAAAAGGCGTTTGAAAATAATGAAATCTTAACCGGCCGCGTTGTAGAATTGGTTCGTGGCGGTGTGGTAACCATCGCAAACGGTGTTCGGGTATTCATTCCCGCTTCTGAATGTGCAGATCGTTTCCTGGCAGACTTAGGTGTTCTGCTTAACACCGAACAGAATTTCAGAATCATCAAGATGGACGTTGACAGAAGAGGCCGCCAGAGAGTGGTTGGCTCTATCAAGGTTATCGCTAAGGAAGAAAACGCAAAGGCAGCCGCTGCGTTCTGGGCAGATGCAGAAGTTGGTAAACTGTATAAGGGTACCATCAAGTCTTTGACTTCTTTTGGTGCATTTGTAGATTTGGGTGGCGTTGACGGTTTGATTCACATTTCCGAACTGTCTGTTACCAGAATTGCACATCCGTCTGAGGCTGTTGCAATCGGTGATGAGATTGAAGTTTACATCAAAGAAATCAACAAGGATGAAAACAGAATTTCCTTGGTAAAAGAACTGAAAGAACAAAAGGCTGCTGCTTTCTGGGAAGGCGCAGAGATTGGCAAGGAATACACCGGTTTGGTGAAGTCCTTAACTTCTTTTGGTGCATTCGTAGATTTGGGCGGTGTCGATGGACTGGTTCACATTTCCGAACTGTCCTGGCAGAGAATTAAGCATCCGTCCGAGGTAGTTAAGGTTGGTGACAGCCTGACTGTTTACATCAAGGATTTGGATAAGGAAGCAGGCAAAATTTCTTTGGGTTACAAGAAGGAAGAAGATAGCCCCTGGGTACAGGGTACCAAAGACTTAAATGAAGGTGACGTTGTAAAATGTAAGATCGTTCGGATCCTTCCCTTTGGTGCATTTGCAGAAGTTGCTCCTTTTGTCGATGGTTTGATTCACATTTCTCAGATTTCCAACCAGAGAATTAACAAGCCTTCCGATGTTTTGGCAATCGGTGATGTTGTGGAAGCACAGATTGTAGAAATCAATCAGGAAACCAAGCAAATCGGTCTTTCTATGAAAGCATTGATGGCTCCGGTTGAAGAAGAAGTTCAGGAACCCGCTGAGGAAGAAATCCTTTCTTACACCGAAGAAAGTTCCTTTACCTTAGGCGACATTTTGGATTCTGAAGAAGCAGATGCTGAATAATTTTTAAGACATAGGACAAAGGACCCCCAACGGGGTCCTTGTTTGCAGTTAGGAGGACGGAAGATGGATTTTAAAGAATGGAAAACACAGATAAAAGGAAAATCTGTGGCGGTGATTGGTATTGGTGTCAGCAATCTGCCCTTGATTCGGGTTCTGGCAGATGCCGGAGCCAGGATTACTGCCCACGATAAGCGTACCCCGGAACAATTAGAAGAAACCTATCAGGAACTTTGTGACCTTGGTGTATCTATGGTGTTAGGGGAAAACTATCTGGACACCATTGCCCCCGGTACCGAAGTGGTCTATAAAACGCCGGGAATCCGCTATGATGTTCCTGCTTTAAAAGCGGCGGCGGAACATGGTGCAAAAATCACATCGGAGATGGAACTTTTCTTTGAACTCTGTCCCTGTCCTATCATTGCCGTAACCGGAAGTGACGGCAAAACCACAACCACAAGTTTGATTTATGATATGCTTTGCCGTGCCGGGAAAACCTGTCACTTAGGCGGAAACATCGGTCATCCGTTGGTGGCAGACCTGCCGGAAATAAAGGAAAGTGATATGGTGGTATTGGAACTTTCCAGTTTCCAACTCCATACTATGAAAAAAAGCGGTGCCGTTGCGGTTGTGACCAATGTAACGCCCAATCATTTGGACTGGCACATCGATTTTCAGGAATACGTGGACGCCAAAAAAGCAGTCTTTGCCTATCAGAGTGAAGGTGGCAAGATAATTCTTAATTATGATAATGAAATCACCCGTGGTTTTGGGAAAGAAACCCAAAATTCCGTTTATTTTAGTTCCAAAGAGACGTTGGAAAACGGCTATTGCCTGAAAGACAACAAGATTGTCTTCATGCAAGACGGAAAGGTAAAACGTGAGGTTTTGGATATTACCACCATCTATATTCCGGGTATGCATAATGTAGAAAATTATATGGCCGCCATTGCCGCTACCGATGCCCTGATAGGGGAAGAAATCGTTAGGGAAACCGCAGTAGAGTTTAAAGGCGTTCCCCACCGGATTGAATTTGTAAGAGAATTGGATGGAGTAAAATACTATAATGATTCCATTGCAAGTTCTCCGGCAAGAACCACCGCAGGTCTTATTTCCTTTGGCGAGAAAAAAGTGATTTTGATTGCGGGCGGTTATGATAAGAAGATTCCTTTTGATGACTTTGGTAAGGTTGTCAATGACCACGTAGAAAAGTTGGTGCTGGTAGGCTTAACCTCGGAAAAGATAGAAACTGCGGTCAAGAATGCAGAAAACTATCAGGGGTTACCCATCTATCGCTGTACGGCCTTTCAGGAGGCGGTAGAGAAAGCAAGAGCGGTTGCTGAGCCGGGTGACATCGTCATTCTTTCCCCTGCCTGTGCAAGTTTTGACTTGTTTAAAAATTTTGAGGTCAGAGGCAATACCTTTAAAGAAATTGTCAAAGGCTTTCAAAAGGGAATGTAAAATAGCCCAGACCGCAAAAAGGCGGAATTGTAAAAGAATAACGAGATATTTCTTGGAAAAACTATCGCTTTTTTAAGCGATAGTTTTCGATTTTATCACTATCGATAAAATCGATAGTTAATATCAAAACTATTTGTTTGACTAATGGTGAATAATGGGATATAATGACAGCAGAAGATAAAGTTTGGAGGAAATTAAAATGACAAATGCACAACTCTACACCATTATTGCTCTTTGCATTTATGCAATTGCAATGGCATTGATTGGCTGTATCAGTTACGGCAAATCAAAAACACTTGACGGATTTTTAATCGGCGGCAGAGATATCGGCGCATGGATGACGGCTTTCGCTTATGGAACTACCTATTTTTCAGCGGTTGTGTTTGTAGGTTATGCAGGTCAGCATGGATGGAATATCGGTATTGGAAGTATCTGGATTGGTATTGGTAATGCAGTTTTAGGTTGCTTGATTTCCTGGCTTCTCTTTGCAAACCGGACCAGACGGATGACCAAAAAATTAGATGCAAAAACTATGCCGGACTACTTTGAAAAGAGATACGCATCAAAGGGAATGAAGGTTGCGGCAGCGGTGATTATCTTTGTCTTCCTTGTTCCTTATTCCGCGGCAGTTTACAAAGGTCTTGGCTCCCTGTTCAGTGCAGTATTTCCCGGCGTTGAAACATGGGTATGGATGCTGATTATGGCTTGTCTGACTGCCATTTACCTTGTGGTTGGCGGTTATGTGGCAACGGCTTATACAGACCTTGTCCAAGGTATTGTTATGCTGGTGGGCGTTGGTTGTCTGATTGTTGCAACCTTGAATCACGAAAATGTAGGCGGTATTTCCGGATTGATAGAAAATTTAAGAAACTTTCAGTCGCTTCCCAATGACCCCAACCCCACAACCGGTACACAACTGACCAATATTTTTGGCGGTTCTTCCTTTAAGTTCCTTTGTATGAACATTATGCTTACCAGTTTTGGTACTTGGGGACTTCCCCAGATGATTGGTAAGTTTTATGCCATCAAGGATACGGCGGCAATCAAAAGAGGCACCGTGATTTCTACTCTTTTCTGCATCATTATCGGATGTGGTGCATACCTGATTGGTAGCACATCCAGACTTATTTTAGGGGGCGTTTTGCCGGAAGGCGGTATCGATGCTATTATCCCCGCAGTTTTGATGGAAGTTTTAGGCAGTGGTACCCTTGGCATCATCCTTTTGGCGGTGATTATGATTTTACTTCTTTCTGCGTCTATGTCTACTTTGGAAGCCGTTGTGTTAACCTCTGCATCTGCTGTTGCGGTTGACCTTATTCCGGCAGTAAGAAAGAAAGGAATCAAGCCGGAATCCCAAATGCTTCTTACCAGATTGCTTTGCCTGGTATTTGTGGCTTGTTCCTTTATCTTTGCAACCCAAAACATCCCGATTATTGTAAGTTTGATGTCCTTCTCCTGGGGTATTGTTTCCGGTTGCTTTATCGGCCCATACATCTGGGGTCTGTTTTCTAAAAAGATTACCAAAGCGGGCGCATATGCCGGTATCCTTTCCGGTCTTTTAGTAGTAGGTATTTCTACCTTGGTGATTTCCTTAAATTCCGGCTTTGCAGCGGCAGCGGCAAAATCTCCGGAAATGGGCGTTGCGGCAATGGCCGTTTCCTTTATCATTGTTCCCTTGGTCAGCGCGTTGACCAAGAATAAGGACCAAGAAAGAGTAGAAGAAATCTTTACTTGCTATAACGAGGACTAAATTACATAAATATAGATGGCTGTAAAAATTACAGCCATCTTTTTTATATCCTCAAATTGACTATTTGGATAGGTTGTGATAAAATACACTTAAGAATTGATTACTAATGATAAGAGAATTTACCCCAAAAGGAGGAAAGCTTATGAAGAAAGAAAAATGGCTACTCAAAGAAGTAGAAAGTTGGCAAAAAAGCGAGATTGTAAGCGAGGAAATTGCTAATACTTTAAAAACCATGTATCAGCCAAAGAAAAGCATTAGTTTTTTAATGGTGCTGTTTTCTGTCATAGGTTCCTTATTGATTGGAATGGGTGTGGTGCTTGTAAGTGCCAATAACTGGTGGTATTCCTTGCCGATTGCCATAAGAACCGTGGTTGGCTTTTTACCGCTTCTGTTATCCCAAGCGGTTGTGTTGTTTGTCTATCGATATAAAATGCATAGCGTTGCCTTTCGTGAAAGTGCTGCCCTTCTTAATATGGCAGGTGTTTTTGCATCCATTGCATTGGTAAGTCAGATTTTCCATCTCCCCGGAGATTTTACCAACTATTTGCTTATATGTGGTCTGCTTTTCTTGCCCACCATGTTGATGATGGATGCCATTTCGCCTCTCCTTATTTACTATTGGGCAGCCATCAATGGCGGACTCTATTTTTCGGAGGAATTAGGAATCATCATATCGGTACTTATGTTTGCCATCGGCGCTGTATTTGCTTTACGCAAGTGCCATATTAAAAATGGAAAGAGCCTTTATCTTTCAATCATCACTGTGCTCTCTGCCTTTGGACTCTTGTTGGTATCAGGGTTAAAATGTGATTGTGATTTGGCGATGATCCTTTATGGATACGCGTTGTTGCTTTTTGCAACTTCCGATATTTTCAAAGGCGCAGAAGATGTTTTTTTGGTTGTGGGAAGAGTCTGTTTCCTGATTTTAACGGCGGTTCTTACCTATCAGGGGTTGTGGAATTACTGCCCGGAATTTGATTCTATGGTCTTTTTGGTATTGACCATCTTGGTGGCACTTGTTTCTGTGGTATTTTTCCTGAAAAATATCTTTGCAAAAAAATATTGTCTATTTTCCATTGCCGCTTTTATCTTACTGATTCTTCGTGGTGTGTGGAGTGCTTTTGGTTTAACCTATGTACCTTTTGATAGTATATTTATGATTGTCACCAATGTGTTGTTATTTATCCTCAGTATCTGGTGTATTTTTGACGGCACAAGAAAAATAGATTTATATCAGGCGAATACAGGTATGGTGGCATTATGCACCCTGATTATTCTGCGGTTCTTTGATAGCGAACTGCCACTTTCCGCAAGAGGTGTTGTATTTTTAATCCTTGGTGCAGGGTTTTTGTTGTTTAATTTGTATCTTGTCAAAAGCAGAACCAAGAGTAAGGAGGAAACCATATGAAGAAAATGATTTTACCTCTTTTGATTGTTACCATACTTGTGCAAATTCTGATTCCTGCCTATATGATATGGGGAAAGTATGACGTATTAAAAAACGGCGAAGAGGTGAAAATCAAAGTAGCCCCCTTTGACCCATACGATTCCTTTCGGGGCAGATATGTGTCCCTTTGGTATGACTATGAACTAAGTTATGACCAAAGAAAAGGCAAGTATGGAATATTAGAAGTGGGGGAAGATGGCTTTGCCGTTGTCACCAAGGTAGTTAAGGAAAAGCCGGTGGACAGGCTGTATTTAACCAGTAAGCGCGAGGATTATTTTAATATGCCCTTAGACAGATATTATATGGAAGAAACCTTGGCACCCAAAGCGCAAGATATGATTTCCGTAGAAAAAGAAGCCTATGTAACGGTGAAAATAAAAGACGGGAAATCGGTCATTTCCGGACTATATGTTGAGGGAATGCCTATCGAGGAAATTTTGACAAAGACCGAGGAATCGTTTTAGATAAGAAAAGGAGAGAAAAAATGGCAATCAGAAAAATTTTAACATCCGAAGACCCGGTTTTACATAAGCCTTGCCGGATGGTGGAGAAAATTGATGACAGAATTATCACCCTTTTGGATGATATGGTAGATACTCTTTACGAATCCGGCGGTGTAGGCCTTGCGGCACCGCAGGTGGGAGTGCTTCGCCGGGTGGTGGTGATTGATACGGGAGAAGGGTTGATTGAACTGATTAACCCGGAAATCATCAAGGAAAAAGGAAAACAAACAGACGGTGAGGGATGCCTCAGTTATCCCGGGAAGTATGGTATGGTAACCCGCCCCAATTATGTGACAGTAAGAGCCATGAACCGTGACGGCGAAATCTTTGAGATAGAGGGAGAAGGTCTTTTGGCAAGAGCCTTCTGTCACGAAGTTGACCACTTAGACGGCAAAATGTTTATGCGCTTGGTAGACGAATGGCTGGACAATGAATAAAAGAATGACAGTTGCGAAAGCAACTGTCATTCTTTTATTCATTTCTATTTCTTTTTTCCTATTGGGCAAACCTGCATACAGATACCGCAGACCACGCCTCTGCCGATATGCTGATAGGCTTTTTTCATATAATCACTACACGCCTTGGCATCTAAAATGCCGTCACGCCCCACTTGGGGGTCAAAGGCGTTGCCGGTGATTGCCATAGCGGGACAGGCTTTGGCGCACAGGCGACAGTCTCCGCAAGGAGAGGGTAAGACTTCCGGTCTTTCCTCAAAGGGGCAATCGGTTAAAATGGTGCCTAAGCGAATCCGAGGACCATTCTCGGTGGATAGAAAAAGTCCGCTTTTTCCTACCGCCCCAAGGCCGGATAGGGATGCGGCATATTTGTGCGAAAATATCCCTTGCAGTCCGTTCACCGACTGGGATGCCGGAACCGGAATATAACGATATCCTGCTTTTGATAGGATTCTTCCTACCCGCAGTGATAACTGGTCAATCAGCGCGTTGATGGTGCGATAGTGGTGGAAATATGTATGGGTGGGTGCATCTTCAATTTGGTCCACGATGGCATCGGATAGGGGGATGGTATAGGAGATGGCATAGGGAAGATGAAAGTCGTTTTCTTCTTCCAATTTACAAAAGCCTACCTGACCGGCACCGTGATATAGTAAAAAATCTTTGATTTGTTCTTGCAGTTCCATAACTAATTCTCCAAAGCCTTGACGCTTTTTAAGTAATCCAAGGTTTTTAAATGTTTTTCCAGTTGCAGTTCTAAGCAATATTCTCCTAAACTGCTTAAGTACGAAATGGCTTCTTCTGACAGATGAAAGGCGAAAACCTTTTTAGGGTCTGCGTTTTCCATATAGGCGATGGCCTGTATCAGCGCCGTTCCCAGGGTAATCACCCCGGGATAATTTTCGTCTGCACAGGTGGTGCACCAGACCGCCTCATCCATGGGATGGAAGAACTTTAAATTCTCTGTCTGCCCACAATGGGAACAAGCCGAAAAAGAGGGAAGAAGTCCTTGAATAGAGAGGGTGCGGAACTCATAAACCGCCTTGATTTGTTCCGGCGGAAGTTTTTCTTCCGATAGCATATAAAGGGCGTTTAATAAAAGTTGCATCTGCTCCGGGTCAGGGGCGTCTTCCGGAATGATCCGATTGGCGATTTCCGAAAAGTAGGAGGCATACGCCATCCCTTCTAAGGAATTGCGAAGATTGGAAAAAGAGGTAATCAAATCTCCGTGGTTAATTTTATAAAGACCTTTGCCCCTGTTTAGAAACAGGGTAAAGGTCCCATAGGAAAACAATTGGGTCAGGTGCAAAAGCCCTGATTTGTTGGAACGGGCACCGCCTGCCAAAATCGAAATTTTGCCCAGTTCTTTGGTAATCACCGTTAAAATCCGGGAACTTTCTCCGTATTTGATTTCACGGGTGACAATCCCTGTGGCTTCTACGATACCCAATGGTTTCCCTCCTTTTTAGATATAGAAAATGTGATTTGTGTTGCTTGTCTGGTTATCAAAATCCTGCTCGTTATCCTCATCCTGCAAGGGTAGTTCTCTGTCAGTCAGGCTTCGATAGGCAAGGTATGCCTCAATACTTCCGGTTGCAGTAAAGGCTTTCCAGGATTCTTCCGGGGTCATATCCATCAGGCTTTCCTCCTTATCTATACTGTGGGTTTAGTATATGATATGAAAACGCCTTTATACGGTGCAAACCCCGTCAATCTTTTCCAGTTTTCTATTCAAAACCAATATCGGTGATAAAGTTTTCCCGATTCCGCCAGTCTTCTTTGACCCGAACCCAAAGTTCCAGATAAACCTTGGTGCCTAAGAACCGCTCAATATCCGTTCTTGCCTGTTTGCCGATTTGCTTTAATTTTTCTCCGCCCTTGCCGATGATAATTCCTTTGTGGCTTTGCCGTTCGCAATAAATTGCCGCTAAGATTTCATAGGTGCCAGTGTCTTTTAACTTCATTCTTTCAATCTCCACCGCAATGCCGTGGGGAACTTCTTTGTTTAAAAGCCGAAGGGTCTTTTCCCGAATGAATTCCGAAACAATCTGTCGTTCCGGTTGGTCGGTAATCACATCGTCCGGGAAGAACTTGGGACCTTCGCTAAGGAGTTCACGGATGGCATCAAAAAGGGCGGTTAAGTTGTTCCCTTTCTGTGCGGAAATGGGAACAATCGCCGTAAAGGGATATAAATCCTTTAAACTATCTAAAATGGGGAGTAATTGCAATCGTTCCATGGTATCAATTTTATTCACCGCTAAAATCACAGGTACCTCTGCGGTTTTCAGTCCGGCAAGAGCCTCTTTTTCTAACTCGATATCCTCAGGGCGGAGGTTACAATCCACCACATAAACCAAAACATCAATGTCCTGGGTGGCGGTGTAGATATACTTCTCCATCCGCTGCCCCAATTTGTTGTGGGGTTTATGAATACCGGGGGTGTCAATGAGAACCATCTGTAAATCCGGCTCGGTATAGACGCCTAAAATTTTGGTTCTGGTGGTCTGTGGTTTGTTTGACACAATGGCAACCTTTTCCCCCACAATATGATTTAATAATGTTGATTTTCCGGCGTTAGGCCGTCCGCATATAGCAATAAATCCTGATTTCATTTGCTTTCCTCCATACCGATTAACGGGTCAGTCCCATTTGGTTTAAAATATCTTTTTGGTAGCCAAACATTTCTTCTTCATCTTCCGGGGTCATATGGTCATAACCCAAAAGATGGAGCATAGAATGAACGGTTAAAAAACCAACTTCTCTTTCAAAGGAATGTCCGTATTCTTCTGCCTGTTCTTTGGCACGTTCTAACGAGATAACAATATCCCCTAAAATCAAATCCCCCATCTCGCTGAACTCGGCATAATCTTCGATGATTTCACCATCCTCGTCATATTCAAACATAGGAAAGGAAAGAACGTCTGTTGCCCGGTCAATATCCCGATGCATGGCGTTGAGTTCCCGAATCCCCTCGTTGTCGGTGAGCATTACGCTGATTTCCACATCCTTGCGGAATTCCATATAAGAAAGGGTGGCTTTGGCACCTTTTTCTATGATTTGTTTTAAGGGTTTGTCCACGGGGAATTTCTTTTGCTCATTTAAAAAACTGATTTTCATCATAACCGTCCTCTATCGGGATTGTTCCCGTTTTTGTCTGCTTTTCTGGATACGTTCCCGTTCCAGTTCTTTTCGTTCATAGGCCTTGACAATCCGTTGCACCAAAGGATGCCGAACCACGTCCCGTTCATCCAAATACACAAAGTCAATGCCTTCTACATTCTTTAAGACAATTTCCACGTCCTTTAAGCCGGACTTCCGGTCACGGGGAAGGTCAATCTGGGTAATATCACCGGTAACCACAATCCGGGAAGAAAAGCCCATACGGGTCAAAAACATCTTCATTTGTTCCGGCGTGGTGTTCTGGGCCTCGTCTAAAATGATAAAGGCGTTATCTAAGGTTCGGCCTCTCATATAGGCAAGGGGAGCCACCTCGATTAACCCACGTTCCACATTTTTATGGAAAACTTCATACCCCATCATATCCCCCAAAGCATCGTAAAGGGGGCGGAGGTAGGGGTCTACTTTCTCCTGCATATCTCCGGGCAGAAAGCCTAAACTCTCTCCTGCCTCAATGGCGGGACGGGTCAGGATGATGCGGTCAATCTCTTTTCTTTTAAAAGCAGAAACTGCCGCCGCAACTGCAAGATAGGTCTTACCGGTACCGGCAGGACCAATGCCAAAGACAATGTTGTTTGTCTTGATAGATTCCAAATACTGCTTTTGACCAAGGGTTTTTGCCTTGATGGGAACCCCTCTCGCGCTGACACAAATCACATCTTTGCCCAGTTCCTCTAACTGTCTTTCGTTACCTACCTCTATCTGAGAAAGGACATAGCGGACTTCCTGCTCCCCGATGGTTTCGCCACGGGTTGCCATAGCCAAAAGGTTTCGCACTGCAGAGAGCGCCTTGTCCACCTGTTCCGGCTCTCCGGCAAGTTTGATTTCGGAGCCGCGGTTGATGATGGCAACGTCTAATTCCTTTTCAATCAACTTAATATTTTCATCAAAACTCCCAAAGAGATTGATGACCAAATCCATTTTTTCTGCTTCAATAAATCGTTCCATGAAATACCTCGATTTTCTTTGAATTTCCTTGTCTTTATCATAATCCATCGGTGAAATTTTGTCAATCAAAAACCATGGACATTGGTTAGTATGATACAAATTTTAAAAATGATTGCTTTCTTTTTCTCTTTTAGAAAAAATACAACCGCAGTAGTCCTGCCGATAGAGGTTGTGCTCTTTGGAAAGTTCGATAGAGCGCTTGTAACCCTCTTTCTTTTTAAAGTCTGCCGGCAGATGGGCAACGCCCCATTCCAAAGCAAGTTTTTTGCCGATTTCATTGAGTTTTTCTGCATTTTTCAAGGGGCTGATGCTTAAGGTTGTGGTAAAATAATCAAAACCCATTTCTTTGGCAACTTTTGCCGTTTTAGAAAGCCGTAGGGCAAAACAGCCGTGACAGCGAACGCCACCCTCCGGAACATCTTCCAAGCCCTTTGCCATAAGCCGGAATTTTTCAGCATCCCAATCACAATCTAAAAACGTCACCGGGTTTTCCCAGTTTCCCTCTTGGATAAGCCGGATTTGTTCGTTTTTCCGCAGACTGTATTCTTCAAAAGGTTCAATATTGGGGTTATAGTAAAGGACGGTGATAGCAAAATGCCGGCTTAAATATTCCAAAACATAACTGCTGCAAGGCGCACAACAACTATGCAGAAGAAGAGAGGGTGTTTTCTTTTCTTTTTCCAGTTGTAAAAGCAGATTGTCCAATTGTTTTTGATAGTTGATTTTGTTTTCCGGCATCTCTTTCACCTCTTTTATTAGTATATCACAAGATTGCAAAAAAGCAAGAAAACTGCGATGAAATTTTTGGATTAGATAAAAAAACACTTGCAAAACCCAAAAGGATGTGATATACTAATCGATGTTGTATACGCGCCCGTAGCTCAGTTGGATAGAGTGTCAGACTCCGACTCTGAAGGTCGTGCGTTCGAATCGCGTCGGGCGTACCAGAAAAAGCGACTTGTTTGACAAGTCGCTTTTTTAATGAATTGCCTTGCGGTGCATGAAAAAGGCGATTTGAACAGACACCTTAATTTGAACGATCAATGTCTCAACAAAGACGTCGGTTTTGTTTTTACAACCCTTTTTAATTTTGACTACAAGGCTTGGATAAAAAGCCTGTTATGCCATATTGCAAAAAAGTTACAACAAAATTACAACACACACAATCCACAGAGTTATCCACAGGAAAAATCTTGTAATTATGGGAAAAGATGTCGTTTTCCCCACTTTCCTACAAGAATTTATCCATAGGTGGGAAGGGAAATCATAGAAATGTTTTTTTCGGAAGGAGCAAGCCCCTTCCCTACAAAACTCGATATGATATAAATCTCGCAAGAGATTTATATCGATGAAAAAAGCGTAGAGTATAGATGCAAAGAATATTTTTAATTTCATCGTGCCTTGCACGATGAAATTAAATCCGTCCTTTTATTCTTGCGAAGCAAGATTTCATCAGGTCGTGATTTCATCTGTGAAGCAGATTTATTCCGTCGTAAGACGGATTTAGTTAAAAAAAAGACATCCAAACGGATGTCTTTTTTTCTGGCTGCCTGATCAGGATTCGAACCCGAACAAAATGAGTCAGAGTCATTTGTGCTACCCTTACACAATCAGGCAATATAAAAATGGTGCGAGCAGTGGG
>JAZPYU010000059.1:0-9362 GCA_045544295.1 Ructibacterium sp.
ATTACCAAAAAATACTGACGTATAATATTGTACAGCTTTTGAAATATTTCCCTTATGTACTTCAATCGTAATAAAACGAGACGCCATTGAATTGAGTGCAATCGTTAATAAAGTTGCATAAGAAACAAAGTTATTTGCAAGCTGAACAAAACCATTTGCTTCTACGCCAATTGTTTTTACGATATATGGCGATAAAAAGAAATTTATCAGCATGTTCGTTATAAAAACAATAATCCCCGCTCCTAAATTAAGCGCAAGTTGTGTTTTCTTTGTCATTACTACCATTATTGTTATCTCCCCATGAATTTAGCCTTAAATAAATACAAGTAATATACCACTTGGTATGCTTTATGCTTAATTAAATTAGCTGAAAGATACGATAGTTTCGTTTCTTTAATATGTTGAATATTTTCCAAAAAACCATCGTCTTTGGACATTTCCTTTAATAATTGTATCGTTTTTTCTTTGCTTTTTAGTTGTAACGACATATAAATCAGTTGTAAATACTCCCAAACCATTTCTTTTCGATGGCAGAGTTTTGCGTCCTCGGAACATCCCAACTTTTCGGCAATTTCTAAAATATAGCGATAAACATAACTGCGATTCCTAAACATATACTCTCTGTACTTTGTTGCCAAAGACTCTTCGTTATCCCGCATATATTTATAATAGGCTTTGGGCAATGCCTTTACCTTATTGCAATAAGTCAGATAGATAAAATTAAATAGTGTATCCTCGCAAATATTCAACTCTTGATTAAACACAAGGTTGTTTTTCTCAATAATATCTCTGCGGAACAGTTTATTCCAGGGCACACTAAAATTAATGGTCTTTATTTTTAGAGAGCAGTATTCTTCTACCAATTCTTTTGGAGAATAGTCCTTTTCTGATATTTCATACGTGACAACACCATCTTTGGTATACATCTCGGTAGCCGAAAACACCAAATCATAGCCTTGTTCCATATAGGGAGCCATTTCTTCAAGCATGGTCTCCTGGATATAATCATCGCTGTCAATAAACATTAAATATTTCCCAGTTGCTTCCTTTATCCCGGTATTCCGAGCAAGGCTAACGCCTTCATTTTTTTTGTGAATTACCTTAATGCGAGGGTCTTTTTGCGCATAATTATCACAAATCTCGCCACTTTTATCAGGAGATCCATCATCCACAAGGATTAATTCAAAATTCTCATAAGTTTGCCCTATCACGCTATCGATACACCTTGCAAGATATTGCTCCGCACGATATACAGGCACTACAATACTGATTGTTTCCATAAAAACCTCCTGTGGGATGGCTTATTTTTTAAAAAATGCAACCATTTTCTTAACCGTTTTTTCTTGTTCTTTTTTGATTTGCGATAACATTATTTCACAGTTTTTGCTATAACCTTCCGGGGTATAGCCCTGAATAAATTCTTCCAATTTTTCCGCAAGGTTTTCCTTTGCAGGGTCGATAGCAAAACCAATATGGTATTTTTCTACAAGACTTGCCAAAAATGTCCCTTTGGATACCACCATCGGTTTTTTATAAAGCAAGGCATCATACAACCGATTGGGCAAAGCGGTTCGTCTTTCCACGCCATAGACGGAATTGATGATATCAACCTTGGCATATAACTCTGTCTTTTTTGAATCGCAATACCGTCCGCCACAGACAAGATTTTTTTCTGCATTCTCTTTACAAAAAGTCTCAAACTCTGCCGGAATAATTCCTCGATAGGTAAAAGTATACTTCGTCTTCTCCGGAAGATTTTGTAACATTTTTTGATTGTATTCTTGATCGCTTGCAGTCATAACACCCAAAAAGCCAAGCGAAACTACCTCTTTATTCAGGTCTTTGGCTTTTTCTTCTACATTTTCTTCATAGGGCATATTGTGGATATGATGTATTTTTTCACTTGGCAAAAGCCATTCCCGAAAACCCGGAGAAGAAATGGTCGTCATATAAGATTTTTGAATTAAAATGTCTTCTAGTTTTTTATAAAGTTTATTATTTTCTTTCGTATAATCTCTGATATCAAAGATATACTTACCCTTTTTAAAAAACAAAAACGGGAAAAGAATAATCGCTGTTCTTGTCGGCAAAACAACAAACTTATTGCATTTATGTTTTCGTATTTGAGAAACGACAAACCGATACCACTTCCAGGTTCTGCCTATTGCACCCACCTTCATCATATCTTTATCAAGCACAAATGCCTCTTGGTCTGCTTTTTGAGAAGGCTCCTCTTCCTTGTTGATTACAACATAATCCACATGATTCTTTTTACACAAATCAGCATAAAACTCTATATACGGCGCAAGGGCTCTTCCATAATTTGAAATAATCGCTATCTTTTTTGACATATCGTTTATCTTCTCCTTTATTGAATACCTACGCCAATCAAATCTTTCGCAATAGCTTCGGGGGAAAGTCTATGAATTTGCGACAAATTCACTTTTCCTCCTGACTTTTGTATCTTAGCCACCGCCGCACGGATGCTTTCTTCGTTATTTTCACAAAACTCAAACCGATCAAAATCCTCTAAATATTCCCGCATCTCATCTTTGTACGGACCATCCAAAATAATTAAAATCGGCTTATTGGAATTGGTATTATAAAAGATTTTGCCGGGAATTTGGATGCAATCTTTGTTTAAAAGACAAACAAGCACATCCATTTGCTTTTCAATTTCCGGAATCTCCTGCTGAGAAACCCGGGAAAGGTAGCGAATGTTCTCCCGCTCCGGAATTTCCACGTCTCCGGAACCGCAAACCAAAAGTTTAGCATAATCTAAGTTCTCAAAAGCCCAGAGCAACGGCTTAATATCCCGGATTTTTTGATAAAAATTCCCGGAATACCCAAACACTTCTGTTTTGCCCACTCGCTCCGGATTATCAATATCCTCTGTCCCATAACCGGCATCCACATAACGCATTTTATGTGCAAACTTAGGGAAAACCACCTTTTCTCCATCCATCAAAGACTTGGTGCCGTAAACAACCTCATCGCATCGAGAAAGAAGATAACTTTCCAGCATCCGAAAAGGCAACCGCTTGGGCCCCACCTTTTCCGGCACCGTAAGACTTAGGGTATAAGGGTCACTCCAATACTGAATGTATCGCAAATTTTTCTTCCTTTTTAACACTTCTCTACAAAACGAAAAGGATTCAAAAGACGGGGTATGAGAAATCAAAATATCCGCCTCTGCAAGGTTTAATTCTGCTACTGCATCCTGATATACACCGGTTTTTATCAACCCTTTTGCATTTTGAAATAACTGGGCATATTTATTTTTGGAGGAAAGATTTAAGTAACTCTCTGCCGTAATGACTTTATTGACATCCTTAGAATAGTATTCTCTTATATTTTCATTATTACATCCTTGATTGGTAATTGCAACAAAGGTAACTTTATTGGAAACTTCTTTTAATCCCCACAAAATATTTTTCACCATAATCTGGGTGGAAGAACCACAGGCATAAGGATCCTGCATATACGAAACAAAAATAATATTAGGTTGTTTCATTGCTTCTTCCCCCTTTCTGTGGGTTAATCTCTGAAATACAAATCTCTGGTATAAACTTTATCAAGCACATCCGCAATTTCATCTGCATAACGGTTTGCCACAATGACATCCGCCATCTTTTTAAATTCATCAATATCGGCAATCACTCTGGAATTAAAGAAAGTTTCCTCTTTCAATGTGGGTTCATAAACCACAACCTCGATGCCCTTTGCCTTAATCCGCTTCATAACACCCTGAATGGAAGATGCCCGGAAGTTATCGGAGTTGGACTTCATAGTAAGCCGGTAAATGCCTACCACTTTGGGGGCTTTGGCTAAAATCCGCTCTGCAATAAAGTCTTTTCTGGTCCGGTTGGCATCCACAATGGCACCGATAATATTATTGGGTACATCGTTATAATTGGCAAGAAGTTGCTTGGTATCTTTGGGCAGACAATATCCGCCATAACCAAAAGACGGATTATTATAATGACTTCCTATACGGGGGTCTAATCCTACACCCTCAATAATGGCTTTGGTGTCAAGGCCCCGCACTTCTGCATAGGTATCCAGTTCGTTAAAATAAGCAACCCGCAATGCCAGATAGGTATTGGCAAAAAGTTTTACTGCTTCTGCCTCGGTAGGGTTCATCAAAAGGGTAGGTACGTCCTTGGCAATGGCACCCTCTGCAAGGAGGTTAACAAAAGTTTCTGCCTTTTCTTTCATCTCTTCCGAAGCACCTGCAATAATTCGGGACGGATATAAATTATCATAAAGCGCCCGTCCCTCCCGCAGGAATTCCGGAGAAAAGATGATGTTGTCACAGCCGTACTTTTCTTTCATTTTCTCGGTATAGCCTACCGGAACGGTGGATTTGATGACCAACGTTGCCCCATCATTCACGCCCAACACCGTTTCTATCACAGTTTCCACACTGGATGTATCAAAATAGTTTAAGGCAGGGTCATAGTTGGTGGGAGTAGCAATCACAATATACACTGCCCCTTGACAAGCCTCAGCAAGGTCTGTTCCCACTTGTAAATTCAGTTCTTTTTGGGCAAGATATTCCTCTACCTCTTTATCCACAATGGGAGAAATTTTATTTCGGATCATTTCTACCTTTTCCGGAACAACATCTACGGCAAAAACCTCATTCTTCTGGGCCAGCAAGATGGCATTGGAAAGCCCCACATAACCCATTCCCACAACGGTAATTTTCATCTTCAACACACCCCTATTTTATATCTTCGATAAACTCTTTTGGGCAATCCGGGAATATAAAAATTCTCCTTTGCCCTTTTCGGCTCCCGCTTTTAACACTTTCAACGTTTCTCCGTCTATAAAAATTTCGGTCAACACTTTTTCCAATTCCTCCGCGGTGTCTTGGTAAAGGAACTTTACATTATCCGCCACATTGACATGGTCGGTACCATCCCAAAACTTAACCACCATAGGAATTCCCTGTGCCGCAGTCTGTTCCCAAAGCACAGAGTGTCTGCCCGGGTAAACCGCCAAATCTGCTGCTGCCACATAGCGGTAAGTCTCTTCGGACTTCATCCAGCCAAGGTATTGGATGTTTTCGTTGCACAGCCCATCAAATTCTTCTTTCAGTTCCGGCACCACAGACCCAAAGATCAACAACTTCAAAGGTTGTTGCAAGATACCTTTTTGATTTATCGCATTCACTGCTTCCATTAAAAGCAGCGTTTGCTTCTTGGTTGCATTAATTTTCCCACCGGTAATCAGAAATGGTTCTTCCTCACCTATCCCTAATTCTTCTCTAACCGTATTTTTTTCTTGTTCAGCCTTCTCCGCCAATTCATCATCAGCACCCATCACCAACAACTCACATTTTTCTGCAGGTATTCCATATAATTCTGTCAAAAACTTCACCCGAGAAGGAAGCACCCCATAGAAAATCTCCGTATAGGGTTCTATCATTTTAGCATAATGCCGCCAAAAAATACGATGCAAAATATTTTTAGACACCCAGGATGTAGCACTATTAGAGTAATCTGCGTGATTATCTACAATTACCTTAACACCCGAATTCTTTTTTACATAATTCACCACGGTTTTTATATAGATATGCTGGCACCCGTGAAGAAAAATTACATCAGGCCTTTCTTCTTCCAGGATTTCTTTTAGTCCCTCAAGTTCATTTATCTTGGAAAAATAAGACTTTCCCTTTTTTATTCTTACTTTAATTATTTTAATTCCATCTTTGTTTACTCTTGTGTACGGCTCTATTTCTTTGCGATCTCCATTTTCATCATACTCCCAGTTGGTCGCTACTAATGCAACCTCATACCCTTCTTTTTTTTGATATTTGGGCAGATAGTTTTCTTGATAACTAAGGCTTTCCGTATATTGATGACAAATATGTAATATTTTCATAACTCACAAACACTCCTTTTTGTTTACCATTAATCTTTCTTAAAGTCGCCACAATAACGGAACATAATATATCCAACCACCACAAAGGCCATCATACCAGAAAACGTACTCATAAAAGCCCCTCGCAAAACAAAGAAGAATAATGATAATAAAACCGGATAAAGAATACTTAAATATGACCATTCTCTGTTTTCCAGTCCGTGAATATCTTCTGTTTCTTCCTTCTGCCAATAAGCCATATCAATTTTTTTCACAATCCATCCGATAAAAATAGCCAGAATTGCCATACCAACAAGTCCAAAATCAGTATACATTTCTGCCGTCAATGGTTCTGATACGTTGGTGAAAGAAGCCCCCAATTTAGTCATAATCATATGACCCGTAGAATAAGGTTTGCCCTTCCAAATGCTTCTTGGAACAAAAAAGAACAGACCGCCCAGAAGTTGTTTCCCCCAATATATTCCTTTTTCTCCCACAAGTTTCATAGTATAAATCATCATAGAAAAGGCGTCATAATGACCCTCTGTATAACTGTATGCCATATCCTGAAACACAGTCTTAAATGCTTGTATAATATTTACTCTAAAAAAATCTTGATATCGGAAGTTGTCAAGAAAAGGGAATAAAATAATCAATGCAAAGATGAAAAAATAGGTAAATTTGGTTCCTCGTCGAAGTTGGGGAAAATAAAAAATCATAATACCGAGGTAAATTGTCGCCATCTGGAATCTCGCCATTCCGGTGGGAAAGCAACAAATCAACAAACACAAAATAGAAAAAAGCAAATAAAGCTGTCCCTTTTTTTCTTTCCGATAATAAATCAAATTAAAAATAACATTGAAGGTAATAAACGCTCGAATACCGTTAAGAATTACAAGCCAACTGGTTTGATCCATATTTTCCGCAAAGGCAAGATGAGTTTTTCCTCTATTAAGCAACGCTGTTCCACCGATAACCATCATATAAACAGTGGCAATCGCTGCAATGATCGCAAAATCCTTTAATGCTTCTCCTTTAAACCCCACTGCCGTTCTGCCTTGAAATCCTTTGACATATTTTGCAAAAGAGGTACCTAACCAAAAACTAATGCCCCAAGTCAATAGGTATCGATTTGCTTGTAAGATTTCATCGTTACTAGGCTCTAAATCCCACGGGAAATAATAGATGCGAAATTGAATCGTTGCTGCAAAATAGAAAAAGAAATAGCAAAAAATCCAATGCATCAATTCCAAAGAATAGGGTTTCTGAACAGCACACTTTACCAGCATAACAAAGAAAAAGGCACCATTGATAAAAAAGGAGTTAATAACCTCTCTTTGATCAAACCACCATCCTCTTTGGGGCACAATCAAATAGGTAATCATGATAATCGTCGCCGCCAAAAAAGGAATGCTAAGCAAACTACTTGCTTTTCTTTTTTCGCCTAGTGCTGCTAATGGCTTAAAATCTTCCATTTTTTCTGCTCCTGTCTTTTATTTTACAACTTCCTGATAGATGTCAAGATACTTTCTAAACTGTTTTTCTTTTTCAAATTCCTTGCCTCGCATCACGCAGACATCCGAAGAAAACGTTGTCTCTTTTGCCGCCTGATAAAGGGCATTCACATCTCCTTGTGTTACTACAACACCACAGGTTTCATTGGGGGCTTCCACGCTCCCGCCCGTTTGATAGGTAATCACCGGCGTACCACAAGCCAACGCCTCTACATTTACCGTAGGAAAGTTATCCTCATAGGTAGGATTGACCAAACAATCTGCCGTGCTGTAAATTTCCACTAAATCCTGTACAGAATTGGTTTTGCAAACGCCAACCACCTTATCCGGCAACACTTGGTCTTCGCCAACACCAACAACCACAAGTCTTTCATCATCGGTCAGCGTTTCTGCTATTTTTAGTAAATCATCAAGACCTTTTCTCTTTTCCCAGACAGAGGCAACACCCAAGTAGATTTTTTTATCTTCCAAACCATACTTCTGCCGGAAATTCCCTCCTGTGGGCCTGAATACAGCCAAATCAATCCCGTTATGAATCACTTTGACCGGATATTGGTTCAGATACGACTGCTTCACCAAATCACCAAGCCACATAGACGGGGTAATCAAAAGTAAATTCTCCAAAGAAGTAAAGAGTTTTTGCTTTTGTTGATAATTCCACCGGCTGTTATCCCGAAAACTTTTGGGATAATTATTTTTTTGCGGACAAATTTCGCAACCAGTTTTCCATTTTTCACAGCCACAATAATCAAAATAGGCACAATGTCCCGTAAAACTCCAACAATCGTGAAGAGTCCAGACCACCGGTTTGCCGCTTTCTTTCAGGTACCGAAAGAGTTCTCCGATATGAATCCAATATCCGTGAATATTATGAAGATGAATCACATCCGGGTCAAACTTTTTAATTTCTTCGATGGCACGTTTGGTTGCTCTTTTGGAATAAAACCCGTGTTTGCCCGTAAGACGGCTCAATACACCGTGGATGCGAACCGTCCATTCATTTCCTAAACGGATGGTATCTTCTATGGGCATTCTCTGGGCGGTATCTCTGCCATAGAGCACCTTACAAAAATGACCTTCTTTTTTTAAGATGTCATAGATATCGGTTGCGATTCTACCGGTACTTCCCTTACCGCAAACCGAGTTTATTTGTAGCACTTTCAAGGCGTTTGCCTCCTAACTCTCCCATCATATCTTCTAACTGCTCCACCAGTTTTTCTTTCGCGTAAGATTCGTCAAAGGTCTGCCTACACCGATTTTTTATCTCACTTTTTTCTTCCGGACTCATTGCCAGCATTTTTTCTACGCCTTGCTTCACGGATTCTGGCGTTTTTCCTACAACTACGCCACAACCACTGCCATCAATAATCTCTGCACTTTCGCCACCTGCTGCTGCCAAAATTGGGGTGCCACAGGCCAAATAGGTCTGTAATTTAGCAGGGATGGTCATATCAAAAATCACATTATCCACAAAGGAAAGCCAAGCACAATCCGCAAAGCGAACGTAACGATTTGCTTCTTCTTCCGACACTCTTCCTACAAAGGTAACCTGATTCAGCACACCTAAATCCTGTGCTTTTTTCTCCAGCCGTTCTCTGGCTCTGCCGTCACCTACCAGATACCACGCTACCGGCAGGTCTTTCATTTCTGCCGCAGATTCCAAAAGCAAATCAAGGCCTTGCGCCTCGCCCATATTTCCGGTAAAAACAACGCGAAAAGCATCACCGTAGCAGTCCGGTTTTTCTGTCTCCATATCCGGCTTTTCACAGAACTGGGGCCAAAATTCCAGTTTTTCTTCCGGAACGCCACGACCCAACAAGTTTCTCATAAAACTTTTGGAGGTACATAAAATTTTATCACAGCCATCATAAATTTTATCTACAATTTTGTCAATTACCTTTAAAATCAATTTGTTTTTGATGCCCAAAACGTGTTCCACGTTTTCCGGCCACAAATCTTGTAAATGAAAATAAATGGGGG
>JAZPYU010000060.1:0-7034 GCA_045544295.1 Ructibacterium sp.
GGGAGACCGTTACGACGCCTATCGTATCCGGGATATTGATGGAGTTCACTTTTATATGGCATATCTGATGCCTAAAAGAACGGATGCGGAAGTTTATATCAACGAAAAACTGGATGTGACAGAACTTTTGAAATACATTCAGGAAAAGAATGCAACTGGGGAAAGAAAGGTCACTATGTTCCACTGTATGATTGCAGCAGTGGCAAGAACCATCAAGATGCGGCCGCTTCTTAACCGTTATCTTTCCGGGAAGCGTTATTATATGCGTCACGAAATTTCTATGGGCTTTACCATTAAGAAAAAGTTCTCTGACCACGCAGAAGAATCCTTGATGATTTACCGGCCCAAAGATGACGAAAACCTTTGTGCGATTACCGATAAACTTACCCCAAGGGTTATCGAGGCAAAAGATGAGAAAAAAGGGCAGAGTGTGGACGATATTTTAAATATTGTAAAGAAGTTACCCAAGCCCATTATGACGCTCTTTATGGCATTTATGAATTTTGTGGATGTGCACGGTTGGATGCCTAAGGCTTTCAGCAGTGTGGATACCAATTATTGCACCGTACTTTTATCCAATCTTGGAAGCATCAAATGTGATGCGGTTTATCATCATCTTAATAATATGGGAACCAATGGCATTGTGATTACCATTGGTGAAATTCATAAAGAAATTATGCTTGATGAAAATGAAAATCCGGTCATTCGAGACGTGATGAACATCGGTGTTACTTTGGATGAACGGATTGCAGACGGATTTTACTTTGCCCGGTCCTTGAAATTGATTAAGCATCTGTTTCAAAATCCGGAACTGCTTGATAAGACGTTAGGGGAGGAAATTGATTTTGAGTTCTGATGCAAGATGGTTTCAATACTATGGAGATGTCCCGCATACCTTAGAATATCCGGATTTTTCTCTGTATAGAATGATTGCAAACACAAAAGAAAACTACGAAAATTTTATTGCCTATGATTTTATGGGCAGAGGGGTGACTTATGCGGACTTTCTGGATGAAATCGAAGATTGCGCCAAGGCATTAAAGATGCAGGGGGTAAAACCCGGTGATGCAGTTACCATCTGCCTGCCTAATGTTCCTCAGGCGGTGATTATGTTCTATGCTATCAATAAGATAGGCGCCATTGCCAGTATGGTGCATCCTTTGTCTGCGGAAAATGAGATTTTGTTTTTCCTGAACGAAAGCGACAGCAAACTTGCTATTACTCTAAGCCAGTTTTATGATAAGTTTGCTCATATCCTTGACCAGACTAAGGTGGAAAAACTCATTGTGGCAAGGATTGAAGAGGCGTTGCCCCGGGTAAAGGGATTTGTTTATAAATTTGTCGGGCACGAGCCCAAAGTACCCAAAGAGGTTGGCGTGATTTCCTGGCAGGAATTTTTGGCATATGGGAAAGATTATCCCGGAAAGACAGAATATGATGGAAAAGGTGAAGAACCGGCAGCCATTTTGTTCAGTGGCGGTACCACCGGCACTTCCAAGGGTATTCTTTTGAGTAATTTAAACTTTAATGCACTCGCCATGCAGACGGAGGCGGCGGCGGAATGTTTGTTCCCCGGCGGGACTATGCTTTCTGTGATGCCGGTGTTCCACGGGTTTGGACTTGGGGTAGGTATTCATACTATGTTGGCATTTGCCGGCCGTTGTGTGTTGGTTCCAAGACTCAATGTGGCAGAATTCCCTGGTCTTTTTAAAAAATATCGCCCCAATTATATGGCTGGGGTTCCTACTTTGTTTGAAGCAATGATGCGAAATGAAAAAATGCAAAGTGCGGACCTTTCCTGTTTAAAAGGTCTTTTTAGCGGTGGTGATACTTTGACCATTGAAATGAAAAAGAAGATTGACACCTTCTTAAAAGAGAGAGGTGCCAAAATTCAGGTACGGGAAGGCTATGGAACCACCGAGTGTGTGACGGCAAGTTGTTTAACACCCACCAACTTTTATCGGGAGGGAAGTATTGGTATTCCATTCCCGGATACCTATTATAAAATTGTGGTGCCCAATACTTACGAAGAAGCACCCTGTGGTGAAATGGGTGAAATTTGTATTGCAGGTCCTACCCTGATGCAAGGTTATATCAAAAATCCCAAAGAAACCATGCAAACCCTTCGGGCACACGATGACGGCAAAACTTATTTACATACCGGTGATTTGGGTTATATGGACGAAGATGGTTTTATCTACTTCGTACAGCGATTAAAACGAATGATTGTCACCAGCGGTTATAATGTCTATCCCTCTCAAATTGAGAATGTGATTGACTCCCATGAGGCGGTGATGTTCAGCACCGTCATTGGGGTGAAAGATGATTATAAAATGCAACGAGTCAAGGCATTTGTGGTACTTAAACCGGAATTCCTGCCAACAGAGGAAATTCAGGAATCCATCAAGGCTCATTGTGAGAAGAATATTGCCAAGTATGCACTTCCCAGCGAATACGAATATCGGGAAAGTTTGCCTAAGACCTTAGTCGGCAAAGTTGCCTATCGGGAACTGGAAAAAGAGGAAGAGGAGAAACTGCTGACAAAATAAAGGAAAGGCGGTATCTGTATGAAACGTATTTTGGTATTACTAATCGTATTTTGTTTGTTCTTACAGGTGTCTGTGTTGGGGATAGAAGCAAACAATTATTTTCATAAGGTTTTGGGTTTGGAAAATCGGGAGGAAATTGCCTCTGCCACCATTGTCTACGAAGATGGTACCTGTGCTGATATCAGCAAAGAAGATTTAGATGGTATGCTGGATGTGTTCTGGAATTTCACCTATGAGCGAGTGATTGCATCTTGTGACAGTTACAACATAGAAAGTTATTACATTAAACTTTGGAATAAAGATAAGAGTCAGTCTTATATCATCTATCCAAATGCCGGTGTCATTGCAGGAAAATACGGGGAGCAGTCCGCTTCTCACGGGCAAATCAAGAATAACTATGTCTGGTATCTTCCCTATGTGGGAAATGCCCGCAATGCGCTTTACAGTAAGGAAATCGAGTTATGTCAAAGGTATCGGGAAAATACCAGATTGGCAACTGAGGACGACCAAAAGGAAATTCCTCTTAAAAATCTTTTGGATGTAACTGGTGCCAGTAATTGGGCAAAACCGGAGATAGAAAAAGCGGCTGCTTGTAATTTATTGCGGTATGAAATTTCCAATTATCAAAAACCGATTACCCGATTGGATTTTTGCCGACTGGCATATCGATTGATAGCAACGGAATTTTCTCCAGAGAGCGATTCCCGGATGGGTCTTTCTACGGCAATACAGAGGGTTATAGAAGAACGAGGATTATGGGAGAACTATCAATCAGCATCCTTTACCGATTGTGAAAACGATGAAGTAAAATTTTTGGTTGCCGCCGGTGTGATTGAGGGGATGGGTGACGGCACTTTCTTGCCGGATAGCCATATTACCCGGGAACAAGCGGCGACAATTCTTTATCGTATGGCAAATTTTCTGGGTAATAAAACTATGCCGGAAATTTTGCAAAGACAGTACTATTATGATTTAGATGAAGTATCAGCGTGGGCGTTTACACCGGTGAGAGCCATATATTTGATGGATATTATGCATGGCGTAGGCGGTGATTATTTCGATCCAAAAGGCAATTATACAGAGGAACAAGCCATTGCTACTATGCTGAGATTATACGAATGTTATTGAGGAATGAAATAAAGGAGAAACGCAGATGGAGAAAAGAGAAAAACTGGAAAAAACGATCAGGCAATATGGCTTTCTTTTCTTTGCAATCATTGCGATGTTGCTTCCGGATTTATTGTTGCGGGAGTTAAATCTTTTTGATATGATTGACGAATGGTTTGTCCGTCCGGTTACCTGGATGTTTACCGGCGGGTGGGTTGGTTTTGTTTTGTTTTTTTGTGTGGCTATCCTTCCACGAAGAGCCGGCAAGATAACATTTTTTCTTGTGACGGTGTTATTTCTGCTTTTGGCGTTTTCCCAATACATCTATTTTAAAATTTTTGAACAGTTTTTCTGGCTGAAAAATGTTGTTCTGGTGGGAGAGGGTGCCGATTATTTTGGCTATGCCATCCGGCTCATTGATGGGAAACTGATTGTCTTTACCATACTCACCATAGCCTTTATGATTCTTGCACTGTGGAAATGGAAGAAACCGGAACTTTCCAAGAAGAAATATTTTTGGATTTTATGTCCGGTATTGATTCTTCTTTTGACCCATCTGTATATGCAACCGGAATTACATCGGGATTCTTCTACCACTTGGGATTCCTGGAAGAAACCCAGAGTGGTTTATCAAAAGTTTAATGATGTGAACAAAAGTTTTTCTGTGACCGGTCTTTATCAGTTTGCTTTTCGAAATCTTTCCAAAGAGGTGTTTGAAAGAGACCCTTATGGAGAAGAGGGTATTGCCAGAATTGATGAATATTTTGCGGCAAAGGGAGAACCGGAAAAAAATCGATATACAGGGATGTTCAAGGGGAAAAACGTCATTGCGGTGATGATGGAAAGCATCGATACCTGGATGCTTTCGGAAAAATATACACCCAACCTTTGTAAAATGATGCGAAACGGCATCCATTTTGCCAATTATAACGCCCCTTTTTTTGGGGTTGGTTTTACGTTTAGTTCTGAATTTGCGTTTCACACCGGATTTTTTACTCCGCCGGCAGCGTCAAGTGCATCGAATTTCAGCAACAACAAATTCCCTTATTCTATGGTGAAGTTGTTCACCGATGCGGGATATACGGCAAATTCTTTCCATTTTAATAATTCGGAATTTTATAACCGGGGGATTATGCATAAAAACTTCGGCTATGAAAAATATCATTCCTTTATGGAATTTGGGCTTTCCGAGTGGGATGCCCAACTGGACAGCAACGCCATAGAAGAAGATGCGATTTATCAAAAAATGATTGAAAAGCAACCATTTTTTGATTTTATCATCACTTATTCGGCACACCTGCCCTATAACAAAGAGGAAGATGCTAAACTCGTCAAAGCAAAGGAAAAATTCCCCCATTTGATTGACGAAAGTATGGAGGCAGAGAAGAATAATGCCTTGATTTTAGCGGCGGATACCGATGCGTTTTTTGGACGTCTGTTAAAACGGTTAGAGGAAGATGATTTGTTAAAGGACACAGTAATAGTGGCTTATACCGACCACTATTCTTATGGCATTTCCGATTCGGAACTTTTGAAAAAGTGTAAGGGTGATGATTTGACCTATCACGTTCCGGCGTTTATCTATTCCCCCGGGGTTCGCAGACAGAAAGTAAATAAACCAATGATGACCATTGACTGGCTTCCTACTATGGTGAATTTGTTTGACTTAAACCGGGAGGGAAGATATATCGGCAATGATATTTTTGACCCGGAGAATAAGGGTTTTGCTTACTTTGAAACCTCTGCATGGATGGACGAAAATCAATTTTACGAGCCGGGCAAAGAGGAAGAATTAGAAACCGAGGAAATGATTGATATCATCAAAAACAATCAGCGGGTACGGGAATCTATGGAAATCAATGATATGGTTGTTTTAGGTGATTATTATAAAAAGTAATGAAACGCTCTTGGGAAAGTACTAAATAAGAGAGGGGATACGTTGTGAACTATCAGGCAAAAGAAACTCGATATGATCATATGCCATACAATCATTGCGGGGAAAGCGGACTAAAACTTCCGGCTGTCTCTTTGGGACTTTGGCATAATTTTGGAGATAACAGCGACTATAAAAATATGTGCAGGATGTGTTTTACTGCATTTGATTATGGTATTACCCATTTTGATATTGCCAATAACTATGGTCCCAAAGAGGGAAGTGCAGAGCGTAACTTTGGCAAAATCTTAAAAAGGGAATTATCTGCCTATCGTGATGAAATGATCATCAGCACCAAAGCCGGATACTATATGTGGCAGGGACCCTACGGAGATTTTGGTAGCAAAAAATATCTTGTGGCAAGTCTTGACCAAAGCCTAAAACGATTGGAACTTGACTATGTGGATATTTTTTATCATCATAGAATGGATAAAGACACTCCGCTTTATGAAACGATGTGGGCGCTTGACGGCATCGTAAAAAGCGGAAAAGCACTGTATGTGGGATTGTCTAACTATGACGGAGAGACAATGAAAGAGGCAGCAAAGATTCTGAATGAATTGCATTGTCCCTTTGTGATTAACCAAAACCGTTATTCTATCTTTGACAGAACCGTAGAAAAAAACGGATTACTGTCTGCGGCAGGAGAAGAAAAGAAAGGAATGATTGTATTCAGTCCTCTTGCCCAAGGTTTGTTGACGGGACGTTATTTAAATGGCATTCCCAAAGATAGTCGTGTGCGGACAGATGGACGGTTTTTGAATGAAAAATCTCTTTCGGACGAAGTTTTGCAAAAAGTAACCGCTTTAAACCAAATTGCAAAAGGAAGAGGTCAGACCTTGGCACAAATGGCGCTTTCCTGGGTGTATCAAAAAGAAGAAGTGACCAGTGTTTTGATTGGTGCATCTAAGCCGGAGCAGATTTTAGAAAATATTAAAATGCTTGACAATACTTCTTTTACCGGGGAAGAACTTGACAAAATTGATGGGATTGCATTATAATGTAGAAAATTGAATATATAACACCAAGTGTCGGCGGTACCGGTTGGGTATCGCAGGTGAAAAGGGAACACGGTGAGAATCCGTGACGATAACTGTCGCCGTATACATCGAATGTGTTTATTCTCGTCGGTGAAAACCGGTCATTGGGAAACTGAGAAGGCAGAGGATAAAGATGCCCGCAATTCGCGGATAGGATGTGAGTCGGAAGACCTGCTTTGAAGACGTTCCGTTTGGGAACGGTTATTTGTGTACCAAAATATAGTTTTGGCGTACAAAGGTGATAGCCTATCACAGGAAAAGTCAGCTGTGGTAATTTTCTGAAACAGAAAATTACCACAGTTTTTTATATATATTTATTACATAAAAGAAAGAGGGACAAAAATGAAAAAGAGAATGTTAGCAATGGTGTTGGCACTTGTTATGATACAGGGTGTTTTTCCGGTC
>JAZPYU010000061.1:0-4067 GCA_045544295.1 Ructibacterium sp.
GTCTCCCCATTTTCTCATAAAAATCCCTCCTGATTTTATCTTAGAAAAATGCCGAAAACGGCTTCACAAGGTGAAACCGTTTCGTACTATTAGCATAAACTTGTATCAATTTTATCTCTCTTAATTTTGTTGGTGGTTGTTTTTTCAAATTCTTTATCCCGAACCACAACGTGATTCACACGCTTATAAGAAACCAAACTGCTGCAAATTTCCACAACATCCTTCTTGACTTGTGCTTCCGGCTCGGTAATTTCCATTTCCTTTAATTTATCCTCAGATAAGAATACCTGACAAGCAAGTTTGGTTTCAATACCTTCTTCATTCTTCACGCCGTAAACAATAACTTCCTGAATGTAAGGAATGCCCATAATACATTCTTCGATCTCTTCCGGGAAGATGTTTTTGCCGTTGTCAAGGATGATAATATTCTTCTTTCTACCGGTAATTGCCAACTGACCTAATTCCGTAATCTTACCATAGTCTCCGGTTCTGAACCATCCATCTTCACTCAAAACTTCCCGTGTCAGTTCCGGTTGCTTATAGTAACCCATCATAACAACGTCACCCTTAACGCAAATTTCGCCGGTACCATCATCTGCCGGATCATCAATTTTCAGTTCACAACAGGGCAGGGGCATACCAACCGTAGTGCAATCATTAAAAGTATCGTGGTTCACGCTAACTAAGGGAGAACACTCTGTAATGCCATAGCCATTGGTCAAACTGATACCGATGGCATCAAAGAATTCACCAAGTTCCCGTCTTAAAGGTGCACCACCGCAGACAATTTTTAAAAGTTTGCCGCCAAACGCCTGATGAACAGACGCAAACAGTTTACGCCTTAAATCAATACCAACTTTTCTAAGACCATTGCTGACTTTAATCATTGCCTTTAACAATGGCTCTTTACCGCTACTTTTAGCGTTTGCCCAAATCTTTTTATAGAATACTTCTACAAAGGCAGGTACCAAATAGATATGTTCCGGCTGATATGCAGTCATATTTTTAAGAACAGTCTTTAAGTTTTCATTGATACAAAGGGTGGAATGGTGATGGATGGAAACCAAAATTCCCGGTACCGCTTCATAGGTGTGATGATAAGGCAGAACAGACAAGCCTCTTTCATAAATAGTGGAAACCTGCAATCCGTAATAAACACTACTGCAAAGATTGTGTTCGCTCAGCATAACACCCTTGGCAATTCCGGTCGTACCGGAGGTATACACCAACATCCGCATAGTCATAGGATCGCTCTTGATATTTTCAAAGCCACGTTCACCGGCCTCATAAAGTTCCTTACCTTTTGCAATCAACTTCTTGAAAGAATAGGAAGTTTCAGTATCTTCTTCTCCGTCAATAGCAATAAAGGTTTTGATATTAGACAGTCTTTCTTTGTTTTCCTGAACAAAATCTTCAAAACGTTTGGTATAGAAAAGCACCTCGCTGTCACTTTCGGTCAGGACAAAGTTCATCTGTTCTGCGGCTAATTCTTTATCCACCGGAACATAAACACCGTCACTTTGCAAAACCGTTAAGTACACACAAATCCAGTTATAACTGTTTTCGCCCACCATAGCAATGTGCTTATTGGATAATCCCATACTATAAAGGGCAGTTCCAAGATAAAGGGTGGTATTTCTGAATTCAGTATATGTAACATCGCGAACTACGCCGTTTTCACGGAATTTAAAGCCGACTTTTTCCCCTGCTTCATCAGCAGCCATTTTTACCATCTCTTTGATGGAATCAAATTTTTTCACAGTAGAAAGGTAGGAATACTTCTTTTTTTTCATTATCATCACCTCATATTTTTTTTACAATGAGCAATGCTCTCATTATAATTCAATGCCTTAAGTATTTTATCATAACACAAAAAAATTAGCAACAAAAAAAGATAATTTTACAAAAGTTTTTACAAAAAGATTTCAGCATACAAGAAAAGTCATACTTGTAGCAACAAAAAAACGGCTCAAACGAAACGTTTGAACCGTTTTTTACTAAAACAATTTTTTATGCCATTGTTTCAAGTGACTTTTCCGTCAATGCAAGCATTCCCCAATTAGCATTTTGCAAAATATTCTTGCATAATCTCAACAGCACCTTTGGGAATCATAATTTCTCCGTATTCATACAGTCGGCCATGCATATATTGACAATTTTTCACCTTTTCTCCGAATTCAGTAATCAGCAATTCCAAATCTAAAAATTCGGCCGCATTTTCCGGAAATAGATAAAGATAAAAAGCGCTTTGTAATTTGTAAAGCACGCTACCTCCTCTGTAACGAAAAGCAATTTCTCCCGCTGCCGCACAAGCATTTTCAAACTCAGCAAACCGATAAATATACCGCTGTCCGTTCCCCGCAGTTTTCAATGGCAATATGCTCTTTTTTAATTTTCCTTCATATTGGCAATTATCGATGGCTTTTTGCAATTCTTCCTGATTTACCACACGGGTAATCATCATCCCAAACCCATCCGTTTGGGCATCCTGCACAGCTTCCACAAAAAGTTTGGCACCATCAATGGAAAAATCAACATTTTCTTCAGCCAGTTTGATGGCTTTCCAGAACATTTCCTGAACCTTTGGTGTATTTGCGGCGATATCTTTAAAAGAAATATTCCAATGTTCCGCTTCCTGTCCATCAATCATAACTTTAATTTTATTTTCGTTGATTTTTTCAATTCGCATAAACAGTCATCCTCCATCTGCCACATCTACAAAGTGATACACTCTTTGAAGCACTTTATACATTCATTATACTTTAACCTTTTTAGATTGCAACGGGAATTTCAACAAAACAAAGATTTGTAAGCCCTTTGTAAAATTCAAGAAATCTTTGTAACAAAACCGAAATCTTTCCAGCGCATTTTTTAAAAAAAACTATTGTATTTTTTTAATTTTGTGCTATAATAATTTTCAGAAATCATCCCTGCTTTGTTTGTAAAAAGAGGTTGCAATGTAAAACCAACAAATTACATTAAGGGGCCTTGTCTCCAAAAGCGGCGCACATGCCTCATGCTTTATGCATCCAGTGGACTTGTAATGTTTTTGGGCGTTTCCCCACCTGGATTCCAGGTTTTTACAAAAACCTCCTGCTACGGCACGGCGGGGTTTTTTCTTTTATGGAAAAAGTTATCCTTCTATCGTAAAAAAGCACTTGACAAATCACGTGTTTTAAGATATAAATAATATAAGTATTTGTGTACATAGGGGGACTTGTTTTGCGGATCATTTCCGGGATGCGAAAAGGGTTGAAGTTAAAAACACCTGAAGGGATGAATACCCGTCCAACCACAGACCGTGTGAAAGAATCCATATTCAATCTCCTGCAGTTTCATCTTCCTTGCTCCTCTATCTTGGATTTATTTGCCGGCAGTGGCGCTTTGGGGATTGAGGCGCTTAGCCGCCATTGTGACCGTGCTGTTTTTATTGATAGCAATCGCCAATCTGCGGCTTTGGTAAAAGAAAATCTTACCTCCGCACGTCTTTTGGAAAATGCATCTGTTTCTTGCATAGATGCCCTTTCTTTTCTGGAAGGTTGCAGCGAGACGTTTGATTTAATTTTTCTTGATCCGCCATATAACAAGGGTTTGTTACAACCGGTTGTTGACAAGATTGCAGAGCGTAATCTTCTAAACAAGGATGGCATTATTCTGATTGAAAGCGAAAAAGGCGGAGAAAGTTTGACGAATACTTACTATACAGTGAGACGGGTTGCCACCTATGGCAAAACGGAAATCACAGTGTTGCAAAGGTGACAGTATGACTACAGTTGTTTATCCCGGAAGTTTTGACCCCTGCACCAACGGCCATCTGGATATTATTGCAAGGGCTTCCCGGCTTTTTGATCGGGTGGTGGTTGCCGTTTTGGTGAACAATGTAAAATCTCCTCTTTTTACCGCAGAGGAACGGGTTGAACTTTTAAAAACTGCCGTGATGGAATATCCTAATGTAGAAGTACATTCTTTTTCCGGATTGTTGGTAGATTTTATGAAAAAAGTAGACGCCGATATCATTGTAAAAGGAATCAGAGCCTTATCAGATTATGAATATGAATTTCAGATGG
>JAZPYU010000062.1:0-6157 GCA_045544295.1 Ructibacterium sp.
AAAAGAGGCCCTATATACAGTGCATTACAACCAAGATTTTTGATTTGAGAAAGAAACGGAATTAAGGTGTTTAACCTATGCTCCGGTTCACCGTAAACATTTTGCTTTGGTGCCCCTGTCATTCCCAATGGATATATGTGATAAAATACCGCTTCATCATACCATGCCATAGATATTACCTCCATTTTATCTGTAACCATTCTTCACTTTGGATGGCATTCCTCTCTGAAAAATTAAAGCCTCCCTTTTGGGAGACTTTTTACGTTTCTGTTTTATAAGCCTTTTTATTTTCCCTACATTACGCCCGGCTTTGGGTGGAGCGTCACGCTCCTATTTCATAAACTGTTCGTGAATGACCTTCACTGCCTTTTCTGCATTGTTAGCATTGATCAGGACAGAAACTTTAATCTCGGAAGTTGCAATCATATGAATGTTAATCTGTGCTGCGAAAAGCGCTTCAAACATCTGTGCTGCAACACCGGGATTATGCACCATACCGGCACCAACGATAGAAACCTTGCTCAGGTCATCTCTGTGGTTGATTTCCTGATAGTTAAGTACATCCTTTAATCCCTCTAAAATTTGTACGGTTTCCTGCAAGTGCGCTTTGGTTACGGTGAAAGCAATATCTTTGGTTCCATTTCTGCCAATAGACTGTAAAATCATATCCACATTGATATCTGCCTTAGCCAGTGCCGAGAAAATCTTAAAAGCGATTCCCGGGGTATCCTCTACGCCAACAACTGCAATACGTGCTACATCGTTATCCCGAGCAACACCTCTGATTAACATTTTTTCCATATTGGTTACCTCCTTCACAACAGTTCCGGGTACTTTCTCGAAACTGGACTTTACTTCAAGTTTCATATTATATTTTTTGGCAAGTTCTACGGACCGGTTATGCAAAACATTGGCACCTAAACTTGCCAGTTCCAGCATTTCATCATAGGTAATCTCGTCTAACTTCACCGCATCGGGAACGATACGGGGGTCAGCGGTATAAACACCGTCTACGTCGGTGTAAATCTCGCAACGGTCTGCACCAAGTGCCGCCGCCAACGCCACCGCAGAGGTATCACTACCGCCTCTGCCTAAGGTGGTAATATCATCATATTTATTGATGCCCTGGAAACCGGCTACCACCGCCACGTTGCATTTATCAAGTTCCGCAAGAATTCTTTCCGTGTTGATTTTGCTGATTCTGGCATTGCCGGAAGTGGCATTGGTCAACACCCCTGCCTGCCAACCAGTCAACGAAATCACAGAACAACCTAACTTCTGAATTGCCATAGCCAGAAGAGCAATGGAAATCTGTTCACCGCTAGAGAGCAACATATCCATTTCACGCTTGGATGCTTTGGGATTGATTTCATTGGCTTTTTCAATCAAATCATCGGTAGTATCGCCCTGTGCAGATACAACAACAACAACTTTGTTGCCTTCATTCACGGTATCAATAACACGACCTGCTACATTTAATACCTTTGCCGCATCGGCAACAGAACTACCGCCAAACTTTTGTACAATAAGTCCCATTTTTATACCTCCATTTTAAAATTCTATCATCTTTCTGTTTCTTCACAAAGGATTGCCCCCTGATTATCTGCTTCTAAGATATGCAAACTCCAGTCAGACATCTCTGCCTTTAATAATTGTTCCATCTCCGGCTGAAATCTTTGGTTATCCCGATGCAAAATTGCCACAATGGTAGGTCCCGCTCCGCTCAGGTAAACCCCTAAGGCACCTTTTTGATAACAACTGCGGAACAGTTCATCCATTTTAGGAACCAATCTCTTTCGATACCGTTGATGTAATTTATCGCCTACCGCTGTCCGGATGTTTTCATATTTTCCGGAAACAATGCTGGCAGTAAGAAGCGCACTGCGCCCTGTATTATAGACTGCATCCCACATAGACACATATCTGGGAAGAATCCCTCTTGCCTTTTTGGTTTGCAGATAAAAGTCAGGAATTAACGCCGCAAATCGCAAATCGTCTTTGACTTCCATCTTCACATATTGTACCCGATGCTTCTGCTTTACCGCCACGGTAAAACCGCCCAGCAACGCAGGGGTCACATTATCGGCATGACCCTCGATTTCTGCTGCCAGAAAAAGCAGGTCCTCTTGCGATAGTTGATTGCCAGAAATATGGTTTGCTGCTACCAACCCTGCCACAATGCCGGCACTACTGCTGCCAAGCCCACGGGTAACTTTGATATTATTCTCCAAGGTAAGGTGTAACCCCTTAAAAGGATATCCTACTTTTTCAAACACCGCTTTCATCGCCCGATAAACTAAATTCCGTTCATCCTTAGCTAAAAAAGCGCTGCTTTCATCTAAAACATCAATCACCAGACCCTGGTCTGTTTCCTCTACGGTGACATAGTTATAAAGTCCCAACGCCACACCGATGCTGTCAAAACCCGGCCCTAAATTGGCACTGGTTGCCGGAACTCTTACCTTTACCATTATTCAGCCACCAACCTTAATATGCCTAAGATTTTATGGTCTTTCTCTAACTTCTCTTTGAATGCATCCAGTTCATATCCGGTCATTTTGGGAGTAACCACCGCAAACTCATTTTGATATGCCGCACCCTCTAAGGTAACAATGCGACAGCCATCTGCAATGTTTTCCGGTTTTCCGGTCATTCGGATATAGAAAGCAAAAGGTTGGGCCTTTGCATCTTTCAGGTATCCTGCTTCTCCTGCTGTCCAACCGAGGTCAATATGAGAACCTTTGTGTTTTGCCGCATCAATAATATCAGAAACAACTGCACTTGCCGTCGGCAAAGAACCAGCGCCACGGCCATAGAACATCACATCGCCGATAGCGTCACCCTTTACCATAATGCCATTGAATACATCGTCAATGCCGGCTAAGGGATGTTCTTTTTTCAAGAGGGTAGGAGCAATGCTGGCATAAACACCACCCTCCCGCTTGGATGCCAAACCAATCAATTTAATCACACAACCGATAGCATCGGCATAGGCTACGTCTTCTAAGGTTACTTTGGTAATACCCTGGGTAGGAATTTCCTCGCTATCCACATATTTGCCAAAGGCAAGGGATGCTAAGATTGCCGTTTTGCGGCAAGTGTCATGTCCCTCTACATCGGCGGTGGGGTCTTTTTCCGCATAACCCTTTTCTTGTGCAGCAGACAATGCCGTTTCAAAACTCTCTCCACCGTGAATCATCTGGGTTAAGATATAGTTGGTGGTACCATTTAAGATACCATAAACATCGGTAAGTTCATTGGCGGAAAGGCTGGAATAAAGAGGACGAATAATCGGAATACCACCGCCAACACTGGCTTCAAAGAGATAACTAACGTTATGTTCCTTTGCAATCTTTAAAAGTTCGGTGCCGTGTTTTGCCACCAATTCTTTATTGGAAGTTACCACACTTTTTCCGGCAAGAAGCAACTTTTTGGTAAAGGTATAAGCAGGTTCAGTCCCGCCCATCACCTCTGCTACAATGGCGATTTCCTTATCCTCTAAAATATCATTAAAATCTTTGGTGAAACATTGAAACTTGCTATCCGGAAAATCCCGAAGGTCCAAGATTTTTGCAATTTCCAACTTTTCACCGCAACGTTTTTTAAGCCCATCCGGCGCGTTTGCGATAATCTCACCGACACCGCTTCCCACAACGCCAAATCCCATAATCGCTATTTTCATTTGCACTTCATCCTTTCAACTAACGTTCAAACCGATGCATCACAACGCCTGCCACCAGTTTGGGCCAGAACCGAGTGGATTTTTGGGGAATTTTCTCCCCCGCCAAAGCCACTTCTTTGATTTCAGAAACCTTAGGCGGATTGGTTAAAAAGACACAGTCTGCCTCGCCATCTTTCACCGCATGCACTGCTTCCTGCGCATCTTTGGTATAGTCTAAATTCTTTTGACTACGAGTATTTTCTTCATCAATACCAAGATGTCTTTTTAAAATCAATTCATGCAGTACGGTCACATCCAAATGGGTATAGGCGCTGGATTTATCCGTCACTACCGCATCAATAGCCTTGGTATCTTTTAATTTCAGCAGGTAATAATAATTACCGCCGGTGTATAATCCAAATAAAATTTCATCCACCGTATTGGTTAGTCTCTCCATCATAATGGTTGCATAGTCGCCCTCGGTGAAATAAATTTTGGATACGGAGAATTCCTCTGTCAAAAGTCCAACCAATAAAATTTCGTCGAAGTTTTCTAAATTTTTAATCAGCCGATGGGTAGGGAAAACAAACAGGCCCCCGTCTTCCATAGAAACCAAAAACATCATCACATAGTCATAGTCTTGACTTCCGGGAGCAGAACCATCTTCTTCTCTCCGCCCGTTCCGATAACGAAACGCCGCTTCGTATCGGGTATGCCCGTCTGCAATAAATATCTGTTTTCCTTCAAACAGTTTGCTGATTCTTTCATGAAATGTTTGGTCTTTAATCACCCAAATGTTCCGGGTAATATTTTCATCATCCACAAAGGTGATATCCGGCTCTGCATCACTTTGTTCTGCAATCATACCGGCAATTTCTTTGTTTTCATCTACGTAAAGAGAGTAAATCTGACTGAAAGCACCATCGGTATGGGACATCAACCTAAGTCGGTCTTCTGTTGCTTCGGTCACCGTTTCTTCGTGGGGGAGAATGACTCCTTCCGAAAAGGCTCTCAGTTCCACCAGACCAATAATGCCCTTTAAAGAATGGCAGGGTTTTTCTTGACCCAAAGAGAAGATCTGTTCACAGATATAAAAAGCAGGCTCTTCTTCCCGAAGCAAAACTTCTTTCTCAATCCATTCCTTAAAGTGTGCCGCACTTCTGGTATAACGGTTTTCCTGTTCTGTATCCTCAGGTAAAACCTTGCTGCAATCCAGCCGTGCTACATTATATGCATTTCTTTCGTAAAGTTCTTCTTGTTCAGACGTTAAGACAGTATCATAGAGAGGTGCTGTAACTTCATATAAATCCTGAATCTTTTCCCCGTTATAGCGGAGCCCCTGAAAGGGAATTACCTTTGCCATAAGAACCGTCCTTTCCATCTTTGTCTTTATTCAGCAAAAAATAATAAGTCATCCTATATAATACACCAAAAATGCCCATTCGTCAAGGTTTTTCCGCATTTCTATGTAAATAATTGTCAAGTTTTTCTTGCATTTTTTTCATCCGTTTACAAATACTATGGGAAAGCGAAACTTTTTCTTACCACGCTTCAAAAACTATCATAAGGGAGGAATATCAAATGGGTAAATTTTCAACCGGGCTGTTAGCCGGCGCTATGCTGGGCATCGGCTTTATGGCAATGGATAAGCGCACCTTAAAAAAGGCAAAGAAAATGATGAACAAGATGAACTATCATCGTATTTGGTTATAAAAAAAGGGTTGCAACCGCAACCCTTTTACTATAATACTTTTCGTAAAAATTCTTTGGTTCTCTCATTTTGGGGATTTTCGAAAATTTCCTGAGGGGTTCCCTCTTCGATAATCATACCACTATCCATAAAGATAACACGGTCTGCCACTTCCTTGGCAAAGCCCATTTCGT
This sequence comes from Ructibacterium sp., assembly GCA_045544295.1. Taxonomy (GTDB): domain Bacteria; phylum Bacillota; class Clostridia; order Monoglobales; family Monoglobaceae; genus Ructibacterium. The sequence continues at coordinate 5,546 of JAZPYU010000062.1, forward strand.
GGGTAACCACCACCATAGTCATTCCTTCTTCGGCAAGATGTTTCATAACCGCTAAAACCTCGCCGACCATTTCCGGGTCAAGGGCAGAAGTAGGCTCATCGAAGAGCATCACATCCGGGTTCATACAAAGAGCACGGACAATGGCAACACGCTGTTTCTGACCGCCGGAGAGTTGAGAGGGATAGGCATCCGCTCTGTCTTCAAGCCCTACCACCTTTAAAAGTTCCATCGCCTTTACCTCTGCTTCCGCTTTGGGCATTTTCAAAAGTTTGATGGGAGCAATGGTCATATTTTTAAGGATGGTCATATGGGGAAAGAGGTTAAAGTGTTGGAACACCATACCCATCTTTTGCCGATGAAAATTGATGTTAACCTTAGGGTCGGTCACCTCCTGACCTTCAAAAATAATACTGCCGGAAGTGGGGATTTCTAAAAGATTTAAGGACCGCAAAAAGGTAGATTTACCGGAGCCGGATGGCCCGATAACAACCACAACTTCGCCTTTTTTGATATTGGCAGTCACACCGTCCAATGCCTTAATGGCACCGCCACGGTAGTACTTGCGCAACTCTTTGGTTTCAATTTGGATATTACCGCTCACTCTTTCTCAGC
>JAZPYU010000063.1:0-8206 GCA_045544295.1 Ructibacterium sp.
CAAAAAAACAAAGGAGACTGTGTAGCATAACACAATCTCCTCATAGAGTACCATAAAAACTGTTTTTCGTCAAGTTCTTTTCCGCTTAAATCGTACCAAAAGAATCGACAAAACAACAACACTTTTCAAGCACTATGCAATATATTTCTTCAAATTGGGGCCTGCATCCTTTTCCTCTGCACTAATCATAATGGTAAAAGAAACATTAAACTTTTCTTCTAACTTTTCTAAGTTTGCAACAAAGTTCTCCATATCTTCCATTGTTGCATTGGGAACACTCTTAAAGATGCTATCAATAAAAATGTGTGTTACATCATAATCTTGTGCAATGATACCGGCCAACAATCCTTCAAACATTTCAATGCTTCTGATATCAAAACTTTCGGTATTAACCATTCTTGCTTTGTTGCTGATGTCATGCATCAAACGGTTACCTTCTGTAATACAAACTACATTACCCTTTTCGATATCAATAGCAGCATTCACAGACTGAATCAATTTAGGGGTTTTGCCGCTACCTTTTAAACCAATATTTACTTTAATCATGATGAACTTCACCTTTCTGTATTAAAAATGTTATAAATACAACTTCATTATATGTATCATATCACAACACAAGTGCAAAAACAATAGTTTTTTTTAAAAAAATATAATTTTTTTGTAAATTTTTAACAAAACTTCCCTTTTGCACAAAAACAAACTTTCATTTTTGTTAAATTTACTTATTTAAGCGCGCCTGTAACTCGCTCCGCAATTCCTCATAACCGGGCTTACCCAACAGCGCAAACATATTTTTCTTATAACTTTCAACGCCGGGTTGGTCAAAGGGATTAACACCAAGCATATAACCGCTGATACCGCAAGCTTTCTCAAAGAAATACACCAACTGGCCAAAGGTATATTCATCCAGGCCCTTCATAGAAATCATCAAATTGGGAACGCCACCGTCGTTATGGGCAAGTACAGTTCCGGCAAAAGCCTGTTTGTTGACAAAATCCAAAGTTTGACCAGCCAGGAAGTTAAGCCCGTCAACATTGTCTGCATCTTCTTCTATTACAATATTTTCTTTGGTGTTTTCTACATAGAGAACAGTTTCAAACAAGGACCTGCGGCCATCCTGGATATACTGACCCATAGAATGTAAATCGGTGGTAAAGTTAACACCTGCCGGGAAGATACCCTTTTGATCTTTGCCTTCACTTTCGCCATAAAGTTGCTTCCACCATTCGGTGAAGTATTGTAATTCCGGATCATAATTCACCAACAATTCAATATTTTTTCCTTTACGATGAAGGATGTTTCTGACTGCCGCATATTGATAACATTCGTTCTTTTCAAGATCAGCATCTGCATAAAGTTCTCTTGCATCTGCAGCACCTTGCATCATCTTATCAATATCCGCACCGGATACTGCAATGGGCAAAAGTCCAACTGCAGTAAGAACAGAGAAACGTCCGCCTACATCATCCGGAACAACAAAGGTCTGATAGCCTTCGTCATCTGCCAGGTTTTTAAGTGCCCCCTTAGCACGGTCAGTAGTAGCGTAAATACGATTTTTCGCTTCTTCTTTGCCATACTTATCTTCCAGATACTTCTTGAAAATTCTAAAAGCAATCGCAGGTTCCGTGGTTGTACCAGATTTAGAAATTACATTCACAGAAACATCTTTGCCCTCAATACAATCCAAAACGGATTTTAAATAATTGGGGCTTAAGTTGTTTCCGGCAAAAATAATCTGCGGTTTTTCCAAATTGTTATAGAACGGTCCATTGATAAAATCAATTGCCGCTTTTGCACCCAAATAAGAACCACCGATACCAATTACGATCAACACATCGGAATCATTTCTGATTTTTTCTGCTGCCTTTTTGATTCTTGCAAATTCTTCCTTGTCGTAATCAACAGGCAGGTCAACCCAACCCAAAAAGTCATTCCCCGCGCCGGTTTTGTTGTGCAAAGCCTCATGCGCAATTTTAATTTGTTCTTTTACATTTTCCAATTCCTCTTCCCGGAAAAAATCCAAGGCACGTTGATACTGAAAAGATAAGTTTTTAGACACATTCATCGCTCCTTTATTGTCAAATAATTTAAAAACTTTTTCTCCTTTATAAAGTTTACCATATCTGCCAATTTGTTGCAAGTAAAAAAAACAAAAATATTTTTAACTTTTTGGGGAATGATGATATTTGTGAGATAAAATCTGACATAAAGGAAATGCAGATTTTGTTTTTTTACAAAAATCATAGAATTGGGTCAAATTACCTGCATAGATTTTATGATTTTTTCTCACAATAAAGATGTAACAGAAAATCACAAAAAGGAGTGAAAATCATGGCTAACAATAACAACAGCAATAACTATGTTGTACCGCAGGCAAAAGCTGCAATGGAACAGTTCAAAATGGAAGCTGCTAACGAAGTTGGCGTAACCTTAAACAAGGGTTATAACGGCGACCTCACCTCCAGACAGGCAGGTTCTATCGGCGGTCAAATGGTTAAAAAGATGATTGAAAAGTACGAAAAGGATTTGCAGAACAACGCACAGTAATTTTGTAAATTCGCGATAAATCAAAGAACAGGGGCAGCCAATCGGTAGCCCCTGTTCTTTATTGTTTTTCTTTTAAAACTTTTTCCAAAATATCTTTGGCAGATATTTGATCTGAGCGCAAATAGCGATTCAGTTTTTGCAAACATTCTGTCTTTCCCACAGATAGGATATTGGGTTTTTCCTCACAAGAGAGTGTAGCCTGAAAGCCCAGTCGATTAAGAATTTCAAAAGACGCTTCGCTTATCCCTCCATAGGGATAAGTAAATGTAGTCGGTGTGTACCCTGTATTCTTTCTCATTTTTTCTTGAAAAATCATCAAATCATTTTCCAGAAATTTTCCATATGCCGCTTGTGATTCCCCTCTCTTTTGTTTTGCCCCCGTCCTACCTCCCGTGTTATGGTGTAAATCATAACTGTGATTTTGAAATTCTATGAAACCAGACGCCATCATTTCTTTCATTTCTTCCCAAGTAAAATGTGCGTAGGCAGGATTTTTATCCTGATTTTCTGAATAAACATCAATATACTTTCCAATTGGAGAAATCACCGCCTTCATTCCATACTCTTTTAATAGCGGATAGGCATAACAATAATTATTATAGTAACCATCATCAAATGTAAGTACAATCGGATGGTCCGGCAAAACTTCTCCGTTTTTTACAAAGCGGATAATATCATCAATCGTAATTGTCTGATAGCCTTCTTCTCTTAGATAATTCAAATCATTTTCAAACATATCTTTGCTTATCACAAATTTTCCAATTCTCTTTTTATCCTCGGTAATTCCGTGGTACATTAAAATTGGTACAACAACACTGTTTTCATCTACTTCTGCCTGCACAGGCAACGAATGATGATCCAGGATATAATAATGAGCCATACTACAAATGATTAAAAGAACCAAAAAATATAACACAATAGACCGAGCCCGAATTACAAACACAAAATCACCTCAGTTTTACTATATGTGGCAAAAATTGTCGATATGCGAAGATAATTTAATACATAATGATGTTAAGATTCTACCATTGCTTTTCCTTGTAAATGTTAAGATTTTACAATTTAAAGGTTTATTATTTTATATTGACCTATGTGATGTTTGTGGTACACTAATAATATAGAAAAAGTCAAATTTTGCAGATTTGCATATTGCATAAGAAAGTGAGGCTCTTCTATGGCTGAATTACGTTTTAATCCATTGACCAAAGATTGGGTTATGATTGCATCCCATCGGCAAAATCGTCCCCAGATGCCTAAAGACTGGTGCCCATTTTGTCCCGGTTCCGGTAAGGTTCCGGATCATTTTACTGTTTTTAAATATGACAATGATTTTCCTGCATTGTCCCAGAACCCGCCGGTTCCGGACGATGTTGCAACCGATCTTTATCAAACCCGGGAAGCCTATGGTAAGTGTGAGGTAATCCTCTACTCTCCGGAACACACCGTAACCTTGCCGGAACTTAGTGTTTCCCATATCCGGGAACTTGTTGACCTTTGGACGGAACGGTTCTGTGAACTGAAAAAAGACGAAAAAATCAAATATGTATTCATTTTTGAAAACCGTGGCGATGTTGTTGGGGTTACCATGCCTCACCCCCACGGACAAATCTATGGTTACAGTTACATTCCCAAGAAATTGGAAGTGGAACTGGAATCTTCCAAAGAGCATTTTGAGAAAACTGGCAACTGCCTGTTCTGCGATATCTTAAAGGATGAAATGGAATGTGGCAAAAGAATTATTATTGAGAATGAGGATTTTGTTACCTTCCTTCCTTTCTTTACCGATTATCCCTACGGTGTGTACATTGCCGCAAAGGAACACGTGCAGAACTTTGCACAGTTTAACGACCGTCAGAAAAACAATCTTGCTCAAATCTTAAAAGAAACTGCCGGAACCTTAGATAGTTTATTTGACTACCCCTTCCCCTATATGATGTGTATTCATCAGGATCCGGTAAACAGCGAAGATTGTTCTGAATTCTTCCATTTCCACATTGAATTCTTCCCGCCGATGCGGGCCGCTGATAAGCAAAAGTTCAATGCATCCAGCGAAACCGGTGCATGGGCTGCTTGTAACCCCACCGCTCCGGAAGAAAAAGCCGAAGAACTTCGGCAGGCTCATCAAAAATTCTTGAAAGGATAGATGGTCATGATTGAAAACTTAAAAAAGCAATTTATTGAAACTTTTGGCGGAGAGACAGAAAACCTTCGAGTTTTCGCTTCCCCGGGTCGTGTGAACCTTATCGGTGAACATACCGATTATAACGGTGGTTTTGTATTCCCCGCTGCATTGACTTTCTGCACTACGGTAATTGCAAGAAAGCGTGAAGATGGCATCATCCGCATCAAGGCAACAGACCTTCCTGATATAGTAGAAGGTAGTTTGGATACTTTGGATAATTTCCGTGATGTAAAGTGGGGTAACTATCAGTTTGGTGTTTTTGTAGAATTAGAAAAGGCAGGCTTTACCTTAACCGGTGCAGATATGCTTTTCCATGACACCACTCCCCACGGTGCAGGTCTTTCTTCTTCTGCTGCTATTGAAGTATCTTCTGCGATTGCAATGGCTTCTTTGGGCGGTGCAGAAAATATCGATAGCATCGAAATGGCAAAAATCAGTCAGTTGGCTGAGCATAACTATGTAGGTGTAAAGTGCGGTATTATGGACCAATTCGCATCTGCTATGGGTAAGAAAAACCACGCTATTTTCCTGGACTGCAAAACCTTGGATTATCAACTGGTTCCCATTGAATTAGATGGTTATAAACTGGTTCTTTCCAACACCAACAAAAAGCATTCTTTGGGCGCTTCCAAATATAACGAACGTCGTAGCGAGTGCGAAGCAGGTTTTGCTATTTTAAAAGAACATCTGCCGGAAATCACCTGCCTTGGTGATGTTACTCCTGAAATGTACGAACCGTTAAAAGGCTTTATCAAAGACGAAGTGGTAGAACGTCGGGTTCGCCACGTGATTGAAGAAGATGCCCGGGTTAAAAAGTCTATGGAAGTTTTAACTGCCGGTGACTTACAGTCTTTTGGTGCATTGATGACTGCTTCTCACAACTCTCTTCGTGACCTTTACGAAGTAACCTGTCCGGAACTTGATTTATTGGCAGCCGAAGCGCTGAAAATTGACGGCGTATTAGGTTCCAGAATGACCGGTGCCGGTTTTGGTGGTTGTACCGTCAGCCTGGTTCGGGATGATGCGGTAGATACTTTCATCGAAAAGATTGGCAAAATTTATCTTGACACCATCGGTTATGCTGCTGATTTTTATATTACTGAAATCGGCGACGGCGGACGAGAATTATAAAATTATTTCAAAATTTTAAAAGGCGCGGATGTTTCCGCGCCTTTTTTCCTAACATTTTTATTTCTAATTCCTCTTTTTTTGCTTTTCCTCTTTACAAATCTTTCTTTTTATTATAGAATAAATAGGTATGTGTACTTTAATTTGGTAAATATATAATGCTAAACGGAATGGAGGTTCTTTTTCTATGTATCGCAAAGTATCAACCGAACTTTCTTTTGTTGACAGAGAAAAGGAAATTATCAACTTCTGGAAAGAAAATGACATTTTCAAAAAGAGTATAGAAAACCGGGAGGGCAAGGAAAACTTTACCTTTTTTGACGGCCCCCCTACCGCAAATGGTAAACCCCACATTGGTCACGTTTTGACCCGTGCGGTTAAGGATTTAATTCCCCGTTACCGGACTATGAAAGGCTACCACGTTTTAAGAAAGGCCGGTTGGGATACCCACGGTCTGCCGGTAGAACTTGAAGTAGAAAAGGCTTTGGGTATCAGCGGTAAACCGGAAATTGAAAAATATGGTGTGGAAGACTTTATCAAAAAATGTAAAGATAGCGTTTTTACCTATCAAAGCGAATGGGAAGAAATGAGTGATCGGGTTGGTTTCTGGGCAGATATGGACAACCCTTATGTAACCTATCACAACGATTACATTGAATCTGTTTGGTGGGCACTTCGTCAGATTTGGGATAAAGGTCTTTTGTATAAAGGCCATAAGATTATGCCTTACTGTCCCCGTTGCGGAACCTCTCTGTCCAGCCACGAAGTTGCACAGGGCTATAAAGACGTTAAGGAAAATTCTATGACGGTGAAGTTCAAGGTTGCCGGCAAGGAAACCGATTATATTCTTGCCTGGACAACCACGCCTTGGACTCTGCCCTCTAACGTAGCACTTTGTGTTAATCCTTATGAAACCTATGTGAAGGTTCAGGCAGAAGACGGTACTTATATTCTTGCAAAAGCATTGGTAGAAAAAGCCTTTGGTGACCAAAAAGTGACCGAGTTGGAATCTTATATCGGTACTGACCTTTGCGGATTAGAATATCAGCCCCTTTATGATTTTGTAAAACCGGACGGCAAAGCACATTATATTGTTGCTGATAACTATGTTACCATGGAAGACGGTACCGGTATCGTTCACATTGCACCGGCATTCGGTGAAGACGACTCTCGTGTTTGCAAGGAAAACGACTTGCCTTTCATTTGCCACGTAAATACCCAAGGTAACTTTATTGAGTCAACCGGCGAGTGGGCAGGGCTTTTTGTCAAAGATACTGACAAACTGATTATTCGTGATTTAAAAGAACGAAATCAATGTTTTGCAGTCATTCCCTTTGAACACAGTTATCCTTTCTGTTGGCGTTGTGACACTCCTCTGCTTTACTATGCTTGTGATACCTGGTTCATTAAAATGACCGCTGTTCGGGATAATCTTCTGAAAAACAACGAAACCGTAAATTGGTTACCGGATAATATCAAGCACGGTCGCTTTGGTAATTTCTTAGAAAATATTATCGACTGGGGTCTGTCCCGTTCCCGTTACTGGGGTACTCCTCTTCCTATTTGGGAATGTAGTTGCGGTCACCGCCACGTGATTGGTTCTATTGCAGAACTAAAAGAAATGGGCATTGACTGTCCTGATAATATTGAACTGCATAAACCTTATGTAGACCAAGTAAAACTTCGTTGTCCGGAATGTAACGGGGAAATGACCCGTGTGTCCGAGGTAATTGACTGTTGGTTTGACTCCGGTGCAATGCCTTTTGCGCAACTCCATTATCCCTTTGAAAACAAAGAGGCATTTGAGCAGAACTTCCCGGCAAACTTCATCAGCGAAGCCATTGACCAGACCCGTGGTTGGTTCTATACATTGATGGCAATTTCCACCCTGCTTTTTGACCAGGCCCCCTATAAAAACGTTATCGTTTTGGGTCACGTTCAGGATGACAAGGGTATTAAAATGAGTAAGCACAAAGGCAATGTTATTTTGCCTATGGATATCTTAAACGACCAGGGTAGTGATGCGGTTCGTTGGTACTTCTATTCTAACTCTGCGCCCTGGCTTCCCAACCGTTTCTCTGCAAAGAATGTATCAGAATCCCAGCGGAAGTTCTTAGGCACACTCTGGAACACTTACGCTTTCTATGTGCTTTATGCAGAAATTGATCAGTTTGATCCTACCAAATACACCTTGGATACAAACAAATTATCTGTACTTGATAAATGGATTCTTTCCAAACTGAATCATGTGATTGAAGCAGTTGATAAAAATCTTGAAAATTACAGAATTACCGAGGCAACCCGTGCCATCAATGAGTTTACTGATGAATTAAGTAACTGGTATGTTCG
>JAZPYU010000064.1:0-5695 GCA_045544295.1 Ructibacterium sp.
CGCTTGGCCTCCGACTTATTGGAAGAGAAAATATTAAATGAGGGTACGTTTTTACCCGGAGATATTTTAAAAGTAGATTGTTTCTTGAACCACCGCATCGATGTTTCTTTCCTGACGGAAATGGGCAAGGAAATTGCAAGACTTTATGAGGGACAAGGGGTTAACAAAATCCTCACCATTGAAACTTCCGGCATCCCTATTGCTTTTGCGGCCGCACAAGTTATGAATGTTCCGGTGGTGTTTGCAAAGAAAAATAAGTCTGGCAATATTTCTGACAGTGTTTATTCTTCCAAAGTGGAATCTTTTACCAGAAAAAATGTTTATGACGCTATTGTAAGTAAAGATTTTCTGGCGGAAGGGGACAATGTTCTTGTGATTGATGATTTCCTTGCAAAGGGAAATGCTCTGAACGGTTTGATGGATATTATAGAGCAGGCAGAAGCCAACTTAGTTGGTTGTGCCATTGCTATTGAGAAAGGTTTTCAAGGTGGCGGCGATGAACTGAGAGCAAAAGGAATTCGGGTGGATTCTTTGGCGATTATAGAATCTATGACAGATTCTTCTTTGGTTTTTCGCAAATAAATCAGTTTAAGAAAAAATATAAAAATATTTTAATTTTGCCGAAAGGCAGGGAGGAATCCAAATGAAAAAAATTATTTCCTTACTCCTCGTTTCCGTATTGTTGGTAGCATCTATGGCTATGCTTACCTCTTGCGGTAACCAACCCACCACCAACGTTGATGCCGCTGACTTTAAGATTGGTTTCATCTTCTTACACGATGAAAACTCTACCTATGACAAGAACTTCTTAGACGGCGCAAAAGAAGCAACCGCAGCGTTAGGCCTTAAAGAAGATCAGGTTATCTTCAAGACCAACATTCCGGAAGGTAACGAATGTTACGAAGCAGCAGCAGACCTTGCTGACCAGGGTTGTGACATCGTATTTGCAAACAGTTTTGGCCATGAGCCTTACATCTTGAAGGCTGCAAAAGAATTCCCTGAAGTTGAATTCTGTCATGCTACCGGTACTACTGCACACACCGAGAACGTTCCTAACTTCCACAATGCTTTCGCTTCCATCTATGAAGGCAGATATCTGGCAGGTATTGCAGCAGGTATGAAACTGAATGAAATGATCGAGGCTGGTAAAATCACCGCAGATCAGGCTAAGATGGGTTATGTAGGTGCATACACCTATGCAGAAGTTGTTTCCGGTTATACTTCTTTCTACCTTGGTGCAAAATCTGTTTGCCCCTCTGTTACCATGGAAGTACAGTTCACCGGCAGTTGGTATGATGAAGCCCTTGAAAAAGAAGCTGCTACCAAACTGCTCAGCAACAACTGTGTTCTGATCAGCCAGCACGCAGACTCTATGGGTGCTCCTACCGCTTGTGAGAATGCAGGCGTTCCCAACGTTTCCTACAATGGTAGTACCCAAAGCGCTTGTCCCAACACCTTCATCGTTTCTTCCAGAATCGACTGGGCTCCTTACTTCAAGTACATCATTGAAACCAACTTGAAGGGTGAAGAAATCGCTGTTGACTGGTGCGAAGGCTTTGAAGTTGGTTCTGTAAAACTGACCGACATTAACGAAGCAGTTGCAGCAAAGGGTACCAAAGAAGCAATGGAAGATGCAAAGGCAAAACTCATTGCTGGTGAAATCCACGTATTTGATACCAACAACTTCACCGTTGAAGGCAAGAAACTGGATTCCTACCTGGCAGACGTTGATACCGATGCAGCATATGAGAAGGATACCGAAGTTATTTCTGACGGTTACTTCCACGAATCTGAATATCGCAGTGCTCCTTACTTCGATCTCCAGATTGATGGTATCACCTTGCTGAATAGCATGTTCTAATTGAATGATAGAATAGGGGGGGGAAATTTCTCCGCCCTATCTTCGCTTTATTCCTTGTGCCTTTTCCTAAGCAAATAGAGATGTTTGTTTATGAAAAAGCATAAGAAAAATTTTAAAATGGAGATTACTATGGAACAGACGATTGCCCTTGAACTGAGAAACATAACCAAAACTTTTGGTAGCGTTGTTGCGAATAAAAATGTATCCCTTAAGGTGCGGAAAGGAGAAATCCTTTCTATTCTTGGCGAGAATGGAAGCGGAAAAACCACCTTGATGAATATGGTTTCCGGCATTTATTATCCCGATAGCGGGCAGATTTTCGCAGATGGGAAAGAAATTGTCATTGCTTCTCCCAAGGATGCTTTTCAATATAAAATCGGTATGATACATCAGCATTTTAAACTTGTTGATGTGTTTAGTGCTGCCGAAAATATTATTTTGGGTTTAGAAGATGAAAAAGGTTTTGATATGCCCAAATACATCGAGAAGATTAAAGAAATTACCGAACAGTATGGGTTTGAGCTGGACCCTTATAAAAAGATTTATGAAATGTCCGTTTCTGAAAAGCAGACCGTAGAAATCATTAAGGTCCTTTTCCGTGGCGCAGATATTTTGATTTTGGATGAACCTACCGCTGTTTTAACCCCTCAGGAGACGGTGAAACTTTTTAAAGTTCTTAGAAATATGCGGGAAAGCGGAAAGGCGATTATCATCATCACCCATAAACTTCATGAAGTACTTTCTCTTTCTGATAACGTAGCAGTTCTTCGTAAGGGCGAATATATCGGCACGGTGAAAACTTCGGAAACCAACGAAGCCCAACTGACCGAAATGATGGTGGGTAAGAAAATTTCTTTGGATATTGAACGGAGTGATGTGACTGACGGTACAGACCGATTGGTGGTAGAAAATATCAATTGTTTAAGCCGTGACGGAATCAAACTTTTGGATGATGTTTCCTTTACCGTCCGCAGCGGAGAAATTTTAGGTATCGCCGGAATTGCCGGTAGCGGCCAGAGAGAGTTGTTAGAAGCGATTGCAGGGCTTCAACATCTTGATGACGGTTCTATTATTTATCACAATCCCAAAACCGGAAAAGAAGAAAATCTGCGGGACAAGACCCCTCTGGAAATCCGGCAGATGGGTGTAAGACTTGCCTTTGTGCCGGAAGACCGATTGGGCATGGGTCTGGTTGGTAATATGGATATTGTGGACAATATGATGCTCCGCAGTTACAAAAAAGGAAAATCTATTTTTCTGGAAAGAAAGAATCCAAAATCCTTGGCAGAAGAAATCATTGAACGGCTGGAAGTGGTAACACCTTCTGCCAGCACCCCGGTCAGAAGACTTTCCGGCGGTAATGTGCAAAAGGTATTGGTCGGCAGAGAGATTGCATCTGCTCCCACCGTGTTGATGGCGGCATACCCGGTAAGAGGATTGGATATTAACTCCTCTTATACCATTTATAATCTTTTGAATGAACAAAAGAAAAAGGGCGTTGCGGTTATTTTCGTAGGGGAAGATTTGGACGTTCTGATTGAATTGTGTGACAGAATTCTGGTCATTGGTGCCGGTAGAGTGACAGGCATTGTAGACGGCAGAAATACCACCAAAGAAGAAATTGGTATCCTGATGACCAAATCTCATGAGGAAAAAGGAGGAAACGGCGATGAAGAAACTGAATAATTTATGTTTAAAAACCCTCAGCGGCGTTTCCGGGCATATCATTAAACGGGATGATATCGTATGGTGGAAAGCGTGGATGATCCGGGTTATCTCGGTGGCATTTGCCTTGATTGTTTGTGGCTTTGTAACGGTTTCTTTGACAGACCTTAACCCTATTGAGATGTATGTAACGATGATTGAAGGTGCGGTGGGTACCTCCCGTCTTACCTGGAACCTTGTCCAGAATACGGCGATTTTGCTCTGTGTATCCTTGGCAGTAACCCCGGCATTTAAGATGAAGTTCTGGAACATCGGCGCAGAAGGTCAGGTTTTGATTGGCGGTCTTGCCACTGCTTTTTGTATGATTTTCCTTGGGGAAAAGTTGCCGGCACCGGTTTTAATTCCCCTAATGTTTGTGGCGGCAGTTTTGGCTGGTGCGTTGTGGGGTTTGGTTCCTGCCTATTTTAAAACCCGTTTTAATTCCAACGAAACTCTCTTTACCCTGATGATGAACTATGTGGCAATCCAACTAGTAGCCTATTTCACGCTGGAATGGTCGGTGCCTAAGGGTTCTGGTACTCCAAGAACCTTGGAATTTGGACAGTTGCCGGTTCTTTTCGGTCAGAAATATTTAATCAATATTTTGATTGTAGCAGTCATCACTGTTTTGGTTTATATTTACTTGAAGTATAGTAAGCAAGGCTATGAAATTTCCGTGGTGGGTGAGAGTGAAAACACCGCCCGCTATATCGGTATTGACGTCAAGAAGGTTGTACTTAGAACTATGCTGATTTCCGGTGCTATCTGTGGTGTTACCGGATTTTTGCTGGTGGCAGGAACAGACCATTCGTTAAAGAGTGATACTGCCGGTGGCAGAGGCTTTACGGCAATTATGGTCTCTTGGCTTGCTAAGTTCCATCCGGTCTTTATGATACTGACCTCACTTTTGATAGTGTTTTTGCAGAAAGGTGCCCTCAAGATTTCCGAAGTATATCGGCTGAACTCTGCTTTTTCCGATATCATTACCGGTATTATCATTTTCTTTATCATCGGTTCAGAATTCTTTATTAACTATAAGATTAAATTCAACAAAAAGGAGGAAGTTGTATGTTAGCAACCATTATTCAACGTGCGGTCATGCAAGGTACTCCTTTGCTATTCGGTTCCACCGGCGAAATCCTGACCGAAAAATCAGGGCATTTAAATCTTGGTATCCCCGGTATTATGTACGTGGGCGCTATCAGCGGTGTGGCAGGTGCTTTTCTCTATGAACAGAGCGTAGCGTCTCCGGAACTGTTAAACCCCTTTGTGGCAGTTTTGATTCCGTTACTTTGCTCTTTCATTGGTTCTGCATTGATGGGTTTGATTTATTGTTTCCTGACTGTAACCCTTCGTGCCAATCAAAACGTAACTGGTCTTGCCCTTACCACTTTTGGTATCGGTATCGGAAACTTCTTTGGGGGGTCTTTGATTAAACTTGTGGACTCTGATGTTCCCTCCATTGCTCTTTCCAATACCAGTATGGCATTTAAGACAGAACTTCCCTTTGCCGATAAGTTGGGATGGTTTGGAGATATCTTTTTATCTTACGGGTTTTTGGTGTACGTGGCCATTATCGTAGCCTTGGTTTCTTCTCATATCCTGAATAAAACCCGAGTGGGTCTTCATTTAAGAGCCGTAGGAGAAAGCCCTGCAACGGCGGATGCCGCAGGTATCAACGTAACCAAATATAAGTATCTTTCTACCTGCATTGGTAGTGCCATTGCCGGTCTTGGCGGTCTTTATTATGTTATGGACTATGCCAACGGTGTTTGGTCCAATAACGGGTTTGGTGACAGAGGTTGGCTTTCTATTGCCTTGGTTATATTCTCAGTATGGCGTCCCTCTTTGAGCATTTTAGGCTCCATTCTTTTCGGATTTTTGTATGTCATTCCTACCTATATCCCTGATATTACGGTTAGCACCAAGAAACTTTTCGAGATGCTTCCTTATGTGGTAACTATTGTGGTTTTGGTTATCACCAGTATGCGGGACAAAAAAGAAAACCACCCGCCTGCGGCACTCGGGTTGCCTTATTTCCGCGAGGAGCGATAGGGATATGTGGTGCAACTGCCATATATGGCGAGAGACGAAGTTTTCTTATAGCAAAAAGATAAAAAATAAATATCC
>JAZPYU010000065.1:0-6715 GCA_045544295.1 Ructibacterium sp.
ATAAAGGTGGACTTGCCGGTTCTCACCGGTCCTACCACCCCAATATAGATATCGCCTTGGGTTCTTGTGGCAATATCCCGATAAATATCATGATATCTATCCATTGTTCAGCCTCCTTAGAATTCGACTCGCTTGATACCATTATATTGTGTGCTTGTTTCCATTATGCCAAATTCTTTATCAATGAATAGAAAACAAAAAAAGACGTCTTTCGACGTCTTTTCATTTTTGTATGGATGCAAGGCATTGCCTTGCGTACCCAAAGAGTGTAAAACTATACAGCGCGGTTAACCTTACCGGATCTCAAACATCTGGAGCAGGCATACACTTTCTTCGGGGTACCGTCCACGATGGCTCTCACCCGTCTGATGTTGGGCTTCCAAGCCTTGTTAGCACGACGGTGGGAGTGGGAAACTTTAATACCAAAAGTTACGCCTTTCCCGCAAATCTCACACTTTGCCATATAGATACACCTCCTTAAATAGCAAAAACTTATCTCAACTCGAACTATTATAGCAGAAAGATTTCAATATTGCAAGTGTTTTTTTGAAAAAACTTTAAAAATATGGAAAGTTCGGTGAAAAAAGCGGAAATTTCCTTGCAAAAGTATAGGCTTCATAGTATAATAGTACTATAAAATAGGTGGATTGTGTACCAATCAGGTCAAGGGGTGGATACTATGGAAAAATTCAGTGTAGAACTGGAAAAAGTTGTAGAGGAAATGAAACTGGATAAACTTTACTATCCGGAGCGTGAAATTATGGTAGAAACGGCGGATTTAAACCGTCCCGGTTTGCAGATTGCCGGTTTCTTCGATTATTTTGACCCGAAACGGATTCAGGTCTTTGGTATGGTGGAAAACACCTATCTTGCTACTTTAACTTCCGAGGAAAGATACAACTGCTTAGAAAAACTTTTTGAAAAGCAGGTTACTGCCGTTGTTCTCACCCGTAACGGTAATGCAACGCCGGAAATGATGAAACTGGCACAGGATTACGATACACCGGTGCTTCGTTCCTCACACGCAACTTCCTATTTTACCAGTACCTTAAATGCTTATTTGAATGTAGAACTTGCTCCCAGAATTACCCGTCACGGTGTTTTGGTGGAAGTTTACGGTCAGGGTGTTTTGATTATGGGTGATAGCGGTGTTGGTAAGAGTGAAGCGGCGGTGGAACTTATTAAACGTGGTCACCGTCTGGTAGCAGATGATGCGGTAGAAATCAAACGGGTTTCTTCAAAATCTCTGGTTGGTTTTTCCCCTGCCATTATCCGTCACTTTATTGAAATCCGTGGTATTGGCATTGTGGATGTAAAAAACATCTTTGGTATGGGTGCGGTAAAGGATTCTGAGAAGATTGATTTGATTATCCACTTAGAGGCATGGGAACAAGGTAAGCAGTATGACAGACTGGGTCTTGTGGATGAATACACCAATATTTTAGGACTTGATATTCCATCCTTAACCATTCCGGTACGGCCGGGCAGAAACTTAGCGGTAATCTTTGAGGTTGCGGCAATGAATAATCGGCAGAAAAAGTTAGGTTATAATGCGGCAGAAGAACTGAACCGCAGAATGTCTGAATATATGAACGGCAATATGTAAGAGAACATCTTGGGAGGTACAGTATGAGAGTTTTAGCAGATACACATACCCATACCAGTTGCAGTACCCACGCTTTTGGAACGGTTTGGGAAAACATCCGTGCGGCGAAAGAAAAGGGATTGGAAATGATTTGTATGACCGATCATGCCCCTGCCCTTCCGGATAGTCCTCATCTTTGGCACTTTATTACTATGTTTGAATTACCGGATACCATTGATGGTGTTCGTATTTTAAAAGGTGCAGAGGCGAACATTTTAGACGGGGAAGGAAATTTGGATTTGCCCTTGGAAATGCAAAAAAAGATGGAGGTTTTGATTGCTTCCATCCATAGCCCCTGTTACCCTCAAAGAACCATAGAAGAAAATACAAAGACTTGGCTGAATGTGATCAAAAACCCCAATGTTATGATTTTGGGACACAGCGGAAACCCCTCATATCCTTATCTTCACGAACCGGTGATTGCAGCCGCTAAGGATGCCGGAAAATGTGTTGAGATTAACAATCATTCTTTTTGGGTGCGGGGAGAATGCTATGAAAATTGTAAAAACATTGCCCTGACCTGTAAAAAAATGGGCACTAATATTGTGGTAAGTTCTGATGCACATAATCCTTTTCAGGTGGGAGTCTTTGATGATGCGATTGCAATTTTAAAAGAAATTGATTTCCCGGAAGAACTGATTATGAATTTGAATGCGGAACGTTTTGAAAATTATACGAAGAATTTTCGGGAGGGACGTATATGATCCAGGATGCAGTCATTCGTTTACTTTCTGAACAGGTAGGCCCGTCCAGGGTTTATCTTAACGAACCTATGAGCAAACATACCACCTTTCGCATCGGCGGTCCGGCAGATGTTTTGGTAGAGCCATCTGATGTTATGCAGGTAGAAACCGTATGCCGGACACTTAGGCAGTTGGAAATTCCCTTTCTTGTCCTTGGCAATGGCTCTAATGTTTTGGTAGGGGATTTGGGTATCCGTGGCGTGGTGGTGAAATTAGGCAATGCTTTTTCCACCTGCCGTATGGAAGAAGATACTCTGCTCTCTGCGCAGGCAGGAATTAAACTTTCCCGTCTTGCGGCACACGCGTTGGATAAAAGCCTGACTGGGCTGGAATTTGCCGCGGGTATTCCGGGTACCTTAGGTGGTGCTCTTTATATGAATGCCGGTGCCTATGGCGGAGAAATGAGTCAGGTGGTAGAAGAAGTTTCCTATCTTAATGAGGAAGGTAAGGTTGCTACCATTCGTGGTTGTAATTGCGGTTTTGGTTATCGGACCAGTATCTTTGCCCAGAACCCTGATTATGTGATTTTGGGATGTACCATTCGTTTAAAAGAGGGGAACCCTGAGGAAATCAAGGCAACGATGGATGATTTGGCAGAGCGTCGCATTGATAAACAACCCCTTAACTTCCCCAGTGCCGGAAGCACCTTTAAACGGCCGGAGGGAGCCTTTGCCGGAAAACTCATCCAGGATGCAGGTCTTATGGGTCTGCGGGTTGGCGGTGCATCGGTTTCTGAAAAACACGCCGGTTTCGTGGTGAACGATAAAAAAGCAACAGCCAAAGATGTGCGGGAACTGATTGCCCTGGTGCAGGAAAAGGTAAAAGAAAATTCCGGATTTGATTTGGAACCGGAAGTACGGATGATTGGTGAGTTTTAAAGAGGTGACAGGATGCAATCATTTTCCCAGTTGACCAAAGAAGAATTATTAAAGAATGATAAAAATAAACCTTGTTGTCAGGAAGCCCAGGAAATGGGGCAAATGCTTTTTGGCGGTTGGATTTTAAGGGAAGAAATCACAAGCGATGGAGAGTTTTATTTCATCCCCCAAGAGATGGCAGAAAAGGAATGTTGCAAAAAAGCCTTGATTCGGGGTGCGTTTTTAGGTGGCGGTACCATCATTGACCCACAAAAAAACTATAATTTAGAACTGGTGGCACCGGACGAAGAATTGGCCCAAGAGATGCGGAAACTATTGCGGGATGCAGGTTTTGGTTTTTCTTTGGCAAGGCGAAAAGCAAAATATGTTCTTTATATGAAGAATAGCGAAAGTATTTCAGATTTTTTAAGTTACATTGGTGCTTTCAAGGCACAGATGGAACTTTTAAATATCAAGATTGAAAAAGAACTCCGCAACGAGTTCAATCGTGCCGCCAATAGCGAGATTGCCAATTTAGAAAAGACCATCCACGCGGCGGTGGAACAAATTAAGGTTATTGAGAAGATTGATCAAACCATGGGAATTGAAAAACTGCCGGAAGATTTGCGGGAAGTTGCAAGACTTCGGCTTTCCCATAAGGATTTAAGTCTTTCTGAATTAGGGGCGCTACTGGATCCGCCTCTTACCAAGTCGGGGGTCAACCACCGATTGAAAAAACTCATGCAATACGGAGAAAATTAACAAAGGAGGGCGGAAACCATGGCATTTACTCATTTGCATACCCATACGGCGTATAGCCTGCTGGACGGCGAGGGAACCATCAAAAAACTGGTAAACCGTGCCAAAGAATTAGGACAGACCTCTCTTGCTATTACCGACCATGGCAATATGTATGGCGTCATAGATTTTTATGAATATGCCAAAGAACAAGGGATCAAACCGATTTTAGGTTGTGAAGTCTATGTTGCCGCCCGTACCTTACAAGATAAAGTGCACGAATACGATGCCCAAAGTTACCACCTCATTCTTTTGGCAGAGAATAACGAGGGTTATCAAAATTTGATGAAGATTGTTTCCATCGGTTTTGTGGACGGGTTTTATTACCGGCCCAGAATTGATATGGAGGTTTTGCGAAAATACAATAAAGGTATCATCGCCCTTAGCGCTTGTATGGCGGGGGTTCTTTCCCGAAATATTTTAACCGACAATTATGAAGAAGCCAAACGCCGTGCCCAGGAGTTTATTGATATCTTTGGAAAAGACAGGTATTTTATTGAAATTCAGGACCACGGCATTTTAGAACAGAAAAAGTTAAACCGTGGCCTGATTGCCCTGGCAGAAGAATTGGGCTTATCCTTAGTTGCCACCAATGATATCCATTATGTCAAGCAGGAAGATGCGGTCTATCAGGATGTGCTGATGTGTATCCAAATGGGAAAAACTGTGCAGGATGAGGACAGAATGAAGATGTCCACCGACCAACTTTATTTAAAGTCGGAGGAAGAAATGGCAGAACTCTTCCCGCAACATCCGGAGGCGATTTTAAACACCCAAAAAATTGCAGACCGCTGTCATGTAGAGATTACCTTTGGGGAACTGCACCTGCCTAAGTTTGAAGTGCCGGATGGTCTGACTTCCAGTCAGTATTTAAGAAAATTAACCGAGGAAGGCTTAAAAGAACGCTATCCGGATGATGACGGCTCCGTACGGGAACGTCTGGAATATGAACTTTCCACCATCGAACAGATGGGCTATGTGGACTATTTCCTGATTGTATGGGACTTTATTCACTACGCCAGAGAAAATGGCATTATGGTAGGCCCGGGCCGTGGCAGTGCGGCAGGTAGCGTGGTTTCTTATTGTCTCCATATTACCAATGTAGACCCTGTTCGTTATGGACTGATTTTTGAACGGTTTTTAAATCCGGAACGTGTCAGTATGCCGGATATCGATATTGACTTTTGTTATGAACGCCGTGGCGAGGTGATTGACTATGTCAATCGGAAATATGGGGAAGCACAGGTCTGCCAGATTGTGACCTTTGGTACTATGGCGGCAAGACTGGCGGTTCGTGACGTAGGCCGTGCTTTGGATATTCCCTATGGCGTGGTAGATACCGTCGCCAAACAAATCCCCATGGAACTGAAAATGACCATTGAAAAGGCGCTAAAAGTCAATTATCAGTTAGAAGAACTTTATAACAGCGACCCACAGATTAAGCGGTTGATTGATACCGCTAAGGAACTGGAGGGTCTGCCCCGTCATACCTCTACCCACGCCGCCGGTGTGGTTATTACCAAAGACCCGGTGCAGAACTACGTTCCTCTCCAAAAAAATGATGATGTCATTACCACCCAGTTCACCATGACCACCATTGAACGGCTGGGTTTATTAAAGATGGACTTTTTGGGGCTTAGAACCCTGACGGTAATCCGGGATGCTATCCGTCATATTCAAGCAGAAACCGGCATTTTGATAGATATGGACCAATTAGATTTTAATGACCAAGAAACCTATCAAATGATTTCTGCCGGAGAGACAGACGGCGTGTTTCAGTTAGAAAGTGCGGGGATGAAGCAGTTTATGAAAGAACTGTCCCCCAACAGTTTAGAAGATATCATTGCGGGTATCTCTTTGTATCGGCCGGGTCCTATGGACTCTATTCCTACCTATGTGGCAAATAAGAAGAATGTTTCCAAAGTCCGCTATAAACATCCTATGCTGGAACATATCCTGGATGTGACCTATGGCTGTATCGTTTATCAGGAACAGGTAATGCAGATTGTCCGGGAAATGGGCGGATATTCTTTGGGTCGTGCAGACTTGGTGCGCCGTGCCATGTCCAAAAAGAAAGCGGACGTGATGGAAAAAGAACGGCAGAACTTTATCTATGGCACCGAGGAAGATGGGCAAGTGGTAGAAGGTGCCATCAAACGCGGGGTAGACGAGAAAACTGCGGCGTCTATCTTTGATGAAATGATGGATTTTGCTTCCTATGCCTTTAACAAGTCCCACGCGGCAGCCTATGCGGTGGTGGCGTATCAGACCGCATGGTTGAAAGCCCATTATCCGGTGGCTTTCTTTGCGGCACTCCTCACATCTTTTATCGAACATGCCGATAAGGTAACCAAATACATTGGAGTAATCTGTGGTCAGGGAATGGTGGTTCTTCCCCCGGACATCAACCAAAGCGGCAGAGACTTCTCGGTAGAAGACGGAAAAATCCGTTTTGGTATGGCGGCAATCAAGAATGTAGGCGGTGCCGTGGTAGATGAGATTGTTGCAGAACGGGAAAGTGGCGGTCTGTTTACAGGCTTTCGGGATTTCTGTCAAAGAATGGCAGGAAGAAGAATGAATAAACGTGTGGTAGAAAATCTAATCCGAAGCGGTGCTTTTGACAGTATGGGATTGAAACGTTCCGTCCTGATGAGCGTTTATGAAAAAGTGAT
>JAZPYU010000066.1:0-14036 GCA_045544295.1 Ructibacterium sp.
GCTCCTGTGAGGAAGGAAAATGCAGATTAACCGGAAAGGAGCATAACAATGCCTAATATGTCAAATGTAAAAAATCCAATGCCCGAGCAGGCAGCGGATGTAAGAAATAAAAACTTTTTAGAGGTAACAACAGGATATACATCCAATATGGCAATTGATGAGGCACAAAGATGTCTTAACTGTAAACATAAGCCATGTATGCAGGGGTGTCCTGTGGCTGTAAAAATTCCCGAATTTATCAAGCTTGTCGCAAACGGAGAATTTGAAGCTGCCTACAAAAAAATTACTGAAACAAATGCTTTGCCGGCTGTCTGCGGAAGAGTTTGTCCGCAGGAAAAGCAATGTGAAGCAAAATGTGTAAGAGGTATCATGGGCGAACCTGTTGCAATTGGCAGATTAGAGCGATTTGTTGCAGACTACCATATGGCAAATTGCGAAGATAAACCTGTTCAAGCAGAGAAAAACGGTAAAAAGGTTGCCGTAGTCGGTTCCGGACCTTCGGGACTTACATGTGCGGGAGACCTTGCAAAGCTCGGATATGAAGTGACAATTTATGAAGCTTTTCACACGGCAGGCGGTGTTTTGATGTATGGCATGGCTGATATGTTATTTGCGGATTATATGATATATTGGCTTGGCATAATAAAGCAATCGGTAACACTGAATACAATTGCCGGATACAATACGAACATAAAAAGAATAATCGCCCCATATTTCCGAGAATTAAATGTTTCCCTTGGAGATTTGCAACCGAAACACATTCAAGATTTTTATTCAGAACGGTTAAAGGTTGTAAAACCCAATTCGGTTATTCGATACCATGCAAATATTCGTAAGGCTTTAGAGTATGCAGTGAAGATGGACTACATTGCTGTAAATCCGATACACAAGGTTGAAAAGCCGAAGAAAAATTCGTATATCGGTAATTTCTACAGTGTGGAAGAAGTGGAGCGTTTATTTGAGGTTTCAAAAGGAACTTATTTGGAAGTTCCGGTGTTATTAGGAGCATTTTATGGTTTTAGACGAAGTGAGGTAATAGGTCTTAGGTGGAAAGCCATTGATTTTGAGCAGAACACAATAACAGTAAATCACACTATTACGGTTGCTGAGATTGATGGCGAGAAATTTATTGTTCCTGAAGACAGAGCAAAAAACAAATCATCGCTACGCACTATGCCACTTGTTTTACCTGTTAAAGAAAAACTGCTTGCATTGAGGGAACAGCAGAAGCTTTATCAGAAAAAATTCAAAAGCTCTTATAATAAAGAGTATCTTGACTACATCTGCGTGGACGAGATTGGCAATTTGATTATGCCGAATTACATTACTTCAGCATTTCCTACATTATTAAGAAAACATGATCTCAGAAGAATTCGTTTTCACGATTTGAGACACACTTGTGCATCGTTGCTGTTAAAGAATGGTGTATCAATGAAACAAATCCAAGAGTGGTTAGGACATAGCGATTTCTCAACTACGGCAAATATTTATTCTCATTTGGATTATGAATCAAAGATTATGTCGGCAAATGTAATGCTGGAGGCAGTTAATCTTGGGGAGATTGCAAATTAAAAAAGTCGGTTGTAACGCAACTACAACCGACTTTGGCGGACAGGGTGGGATTCGAACCCACGTGCCGCTCACGCGACAAAAGCATTTCGAGTGCTCCCCGTTATGACCGCTTCGATACCTGTCCTCATATATATTCACTCTCTGTAGTTCATGGAAAAAGGAGAGAACTACAGGAGAGAACAAACAAAATTATTAAATTGTCAAATTTTCAAAAACCCTTATTTTATCGGGGTTTACGAGCAGTTCTGATGGTCAGAACGGCACAATATTTCGAATCCGGACCCTTCAACCACTTGGGTACATCTCCAGATATGTTTGAACTCCGATTTGACAGAGCAAAAAACAAGCAAATTATAGAATTTTGTTAGAAATGGCTAGAAAAACCGCTAGATAAGGGTATAAAAACAAGGTTTGAACCTCGCTTAAACCCGCACGGTTAAGCCATTTGTGGGGGTACAGTTACAGTGTAACCGAGGGGATTTCGAGTCGCGCTCGTTATGACCACTTCGATACCGCTCCGTGTATATATAAACTCAAAAAATGAGTTTAAAGCAAATATTAAATTTTATTAGAAATCTCATTAGAAAGGAATTTATTTATTGTCAGCACCGATTGCTGAAAACCGCACTGTTGCAGGGTTTGCGGAGTTTCAAGTTCCATTAAGTTCAAACAATTTCGAATGATTTCGAGTCAGCCCCGTTATGCCCTGTTGCGGTTCCCAAAATTTTTGGGACGCTGTCGCTTAAAAATTTCGACCGTTGCCGCTTCAATCCTTATGGAAACCTTGCTTATTGTAGCACAGCGGAAAGGGTTTGTCAATAAAAGCATCTTGAACGTTACGTTCGGGGTGCTTTTTTATGAGAAAATAAAGAAAAGTTGAAATTCTGAAATAGATGGCACGCTATGGCACTTAGAACTCTTTATAATAAAAGGCAGAAAGGATGAAACAAGCAAAAAGGAGGAAAAAGTATGCCAAATTTAACAACGCCGATACCGCCGGCACTGACGGGGAATCAGGAAGAAGACATCCAAAGGTTAAAACGCTGGGGGACTGCCCTGGTGGATGAACTGACCTATCTTTTCGGGCATTTGGATGCTGGGAATGTGCAAGAGGCGGCTTCGGTCAAAGCGGAGAACATCGACACCAATTCTGCTAAAATCGGTAATGCGCAGATTGGCGCACTCACCGCAGACAAATTGGTTACCGGTACGGTGGACACGGAAAAAGTTACGGTTGCAGATGAAAACGGGAAATTAGAGATTTCCGGCTCGGAAATTATTATTCGGGACGAAAATTACCTCAGGTTTCTGGCGGCGTATGAACCGTCAACCGAGAAATTTCGGTTTGTTCTTTGCAATGAGGACGGAGAGCCTACCGTGTCCATTAACAGCAATGGTAACGCTATCTTTTCCGGGCAGGTAGAGAGTTCCAGTATTTACAGTTCTACCATTGTGGGGACGGATAGCCAATCCTATCAAAAAAAGAAGGGTGACGTGTTTGCCCAATTGGACCCTACCGGCATCAAGGTGATGCAGGATAAGAATGGGGTCCGGCGACAGAAGATAGGAATGTCTGTCAGTTCCGCTGACGGGACGGCGTACCTGGTGCTGGGTGCCGGTAATGGTGAGGGCAGTAAAGAAATCAATGGTGTGGTCTATACCAATGGTGCATTTAAGATTGAAAAAAATGAATCCTATGCCAACATGGGTTTGGTTGGGTATCAGCCATTTATCTATTTTTGGGAAACCGGCAATTTGGAATTAGCCGGCAGTCGTGTTTTGCTCAATGGTGTTGATGTGGTGGCGAGAATTCGTCAACTGGAAGAAGAAATTGAAAAGTTAAAAGAAAAGTAAGGAGAAATCATAATGAAAAAACAAAGTTATACAGGAAAAATCAAGCCGGAATTTTTTGGACTTGTTACCGAGGAGTTCCGTCGGTACCGGGAGGACAAGCAACTGTTTGACCGAAGAATTATTGAAAATAACCGTTGGTTTAAATCAAGATATCAAGGGGAGGAACAGGGGGAAATGCCTGCTCCCACTACGCCGTATCTGTTTAATGCCATTGCCAACAAACACGCAGATGCCATGGATAATTATCCCGCCCCCAATATTCTGGAGCGGGAAGAAAAGGACCGGGATATGGCGGAGATGTTCAGCAAAATTTTGCCTATCCAATTGGATTTTTGTAACTTCCGCCGTACGTATAGCCGGGGGTGGTGGTATAAATTAAAGAATGGTGCCGCTTGTTATGGCGTGTTCTTTAACCCTAAACTCCGTGGAGGTTTAGGAGAAATCGATATCCGCAAGATTGATTTATTAAACCTTTTCTGGGAGCCGGGGATTACCGATATTCAGGAGAGCCGCTTTGTTTTTTTAACGGCGTTGATGGATGTAGAAGACTTGAAAGAACAATACCCCCAAATAGAAGAAGGAATTGCCGGTCAGGGAAGCCTGGAAATTTTAACTTACGATGATCATAACAAGGGGCAGGACCGAACCGGAAACAAAGTTTTGGTGGTGGATTGTTATTATAAGAAGCAACGGGGGGGCAGACAAACCTTGGAATTATTAAAATTCTGCGGTGATCAGATTTTAGATGCCTCAGAAGACCGTGGTGATGAGGGAATTTATACCCATGGAAAATACCCCTTTGTTTTGGATGTAATGTATCCAGACGAAGATAGTCCGGTAGGTTTTGGCTTGGTGGATATCATCAAAAGTCCGCAACTCTACATTGATCGCTTAGATGCCCTGATCAGCAAAAATGCTTTAATCTCCGGCAAAACCCGATTTATGGTCAAAGATAACGGTGGATTAAATGAATACGAACTTACTGATTTATCCAAAGACATTATCCATGTGGCAGGATCTGTAAGCAGTGAGAATATCCGGGAATTGCAGGCAAGACCCCTTCATAGTTTTATTATTCAGCATCGGCAGAATAAGATTGAAGAATTAAAAGAGGTTGCCGGTAACCGGGACTTTCAACAAGGACAAACCGCGGGGGGTGTAACGGCGTATTCTGCCATTGTAGCATTGCAACAGGCGGGGGAAAAACTCAGCCGTGATATGATTGCAGAAGGGTATAATGCCTATAAAGAAATTATCTATCTTTGTATGGAGCTGATGCGGCAATTTTACGACCAGCCTCGGAATTATCGAATAGAAAATTCCAGAGGAGAAAGAGAATATCTGCGCTTTTCCAATCGGACCTTCCGCGAAAGAGGGGACTGCTATCCTTTGGAATTGGACGTGGCAGTTAGTGCCGAAAAGAATAATCCCTATAATCAAGTTGCGCAAAATCAAACCATGACGGATCTTTGGAAAATGGGCGTCTTCCGTCCCGATATGGCAGATGGTGCGGCACTTCTTTTAGAAGGGATGCGCCTTGACGGCAAGGAAAAGTTGTTGGAAGGTATCTTAAAAAATAAGGAAATGATAAAGACCCAACAAGTTCCGAAAGAAAAGCCGGAAGCATAAAAAAGGTGCGGCATTTGCCGCACCAAAATTACAATAAAACTTTTCCGCAAATCCGAAAAGAATCGGCTTCAGTAAGCAGTATCGGTGAATAGGCCTGATTGATAGAAATCAGTTTGGGAATCCCGTTTCGGTTTTCCCACATTTTGCAATAACTTTCTCCGTTATAAATAAAAATACCAATCTCCCCGGAGGAGAGTTCCTCTTGTCTACGGACAAAAACGATTTGTTCATTATGGATGAAAGGCTCCATACTATCGCCGACAATCCGAATGGCAAAGTCTGTCCCATCCGGTGCATCAAGTTCGCACAGTTCTGCGCTGGTATCATCAACGTAACTGCCAAAGCCGGCAGTTGCGGCCTGGGTGTAAAGGGGGATCTTCCTGAGTGAGGGAAAAGAAATCCGTTTCCGCTTGGCGGTACGGTATTCAAAATCCAGACAGTTTTTTACAGCGGCGAAACCATCGTCCGGCAGGGACAAAAGTTTTTTCAAGAAACCGGCGTCAATCTTATCTTCTAAGGAAGTGGGCGCATCGGGAAGAAAATATTCCAAAACGTTTTGGATTTCATACTTTTGACAAAGTTTGAGAAAAATCCCGATGGAAGGTTCACTCTGGCCTGTTTCCCAAGCGCTGAAGGTAGATTGCCCAACACCCAACCATTCATAAACATCCCGTTGGGTTTGGCCGGATGCAATTCTTGCCGCTTTTAATTGCTTACTGATATATCGATTTGCCATATTTTTCACCTCGATCTTATTATAACATACAAAATTCGTCTTGGCAAGAGAAAAAACAACAAAATATTCGTTTTTTTGCCTATTGACAAACGAATATAATGTTGTATAATAAGGATATCAAGGTCAAAATATTGGGAAATTGCGGTAAATGGAAAAATAAGTTTACTGAGGAGGAAAAAGATGACCCATCCTGATATTTTGAAGATGGAATGGTTTGGAGAATTAGAGTCGGCGCCTCAGCCGCGGCGAATAGGAGAGTGCAGTTACTGCGGCAATCTGTTATATGACAACATGGGTGAAGTTATGGAAAGCACCGATGGTATGTTTTGTGATATTGATTGCTGTCATTCCTATTATGAGATACGCTCACTTTAAGATTTTAATCTGTTTCATACAACAAACCAAAGAATAAAAGGAGGATTACAATGAAATTTGAAACAGCAGAAGAAGCAAAAAAATGGCTGAGAGGACTTCCTCTTTTGAAAAAAGAATTACAGATGAAAACCACGTTTTATCAGGAACTCATAAAGGATAGTAAGCGGTCTGGCATACCGTCGGAAAAGCATATAGATTATTATCAGGAACGGATTGATCATATGCAGAAAGAGATGCGGGCAATGACGGAAAAAATGGAAGCGGTTTTATCCGTCCTGGACCCGGACGAAAGAATGGTTCTGACGGCACGGTATATGAAAGGGATTTTGTGGGATGCTATAGAGTTTCATGTGCATTATAGCCGAAGACAGGCGATTCGTATCCATAATCAGGCGATAGAACGTTTGGTTGGACAGGAGATTAAGGCGGTGGCAGCATGAAAAAAGAACCCAAAAGCCAGGCGGCGGAGAAGTTAGGGGAATTGCTTCATTGTGGCAATGAAAGAGTAGAACTTTCTGCCGCCAAAGAAATTTTAGCCATGGCAGAAGAAACGGCGGAACAGGAAAAACTGGAACTGGAAGTAACCATTCGGGTTCTGGATGGAACGGAGGGGTCGTAGTGGCAAAAATACCCCTTTCTTTAGAACTTACCAAAACCCAGAAACAGTTTATGGATGCCACCGCGGATGAGGTGCTTTTTGGAGGTGCTGCTGGTGGCGGTAAATCCTACGGTCAGTTGGCGGATGCATTGGTCTATGCCCTAAAGTATCCGGGAAGCAGGCAGTTGATACTCAGAAGAACTTTTCCGGAACTGGAACATTCCATTATTTTTACATCCTTAAAATTTTATCCCAAAGAGGCGGCAAAGTATGCTGCCTCCCGACATATCTGGGAGTTTTTAAACGGGTCGCTGATTGAGTTTGGCTACTGTGCCGCAGAGAAGGATGTGCTCCGCTATCAGGGCGCAGAATACGATGTGGTACGCTTCGACGAATTAACCCACTTTACTGAGGAACAATATACTTATCTTTTATCCAGAATTCGTGGCGTGAACCATTATCCCAAACAGATGAAGTCCAGCACCAATCCCGGTGGGATTGGGCACAGTTGGGTAAAACGGCGGTTTATTGACGGAAGAACACCGGGAGAAGTTTTCCAGGAAGAGAAGACAGGGGCAACCCGGATTTTTATTCCCTCTTTTGTTCAGGATAATGTGTTTTTGATGAAAGCGGATAAAGACTATCAAAAACGTTTGGAACAGTTGCCGGAAGCGGAGAGAAAGGCGTTGCTTTACGGTGAGTGGGATATCTTTGACGGGCAGGTGTTTACCGAGTGGCAGAATAACCTGAAAGGGTACCAGACCCGAAAATTCAGCCATGTGATAGAGCCTTTTGCCATCCCCAAAACCTGGCGGAGATTCCGGAGTTTTGACTTTGGTTATACCAAACCTTTTGCGGTTTCCTGGTTTGCCGTAGACCCGGACGGCAGAGCCTATAACTATCGGGAACTGTATGGCTGTACCGGAACGCCGGATAACGGTGTACGGTGGACGGCCCAAAAAATTGCCAGAGAAATCCGGGAGATTGAAGAGCGGGAAGAACCGGGAATTTCCATCACCGGTTACGCAGATCCGGCAATCTGGAACGCCACCGGTTCTACTGAGGGAAGCATTGCAGAGATGATGGAACGGGAAGGGGTTTACTTTGAAAGAGGAAACCACAACCGTCTTGCGGGAAAGATGCAGGTCCATTACCGCCTTACCTTTGACAAAGAGGGACTTCCTATGCTTTATGTGTTTAAGAATTGTAAGAATATGATAAGAACTCTTCCGCAACTGCGGTATGACCCCACCTATCCCGAGGATGTGGATACCCGGCAAGAGGACCACCTTTATGATGCTTTAAAGTATTTTTTGATGAGTGATCCCATCGCTCCTAAAATGCCGGAAGAACTGTCGGAAAAAATCTATAACCCCTTGGCGGAGGAGAAAATTCAGGATTATGGGCGGTTTATTATCTAAGCAAGACTTGATTCTTTTGAGGAATTATGTTACAATCAAAAAAGAACAAGAAAATGAGGTAAGCGTATGCGGATTTTGGGCGTTGATTTTGGGGATAGCCGTACCGGTTATGCCGTTTCGGACCCGTTGGGGTTTGGTGCAACAACCTTGCCTGCCTGCAAGGAAAAGAATATGAAAAAAGTGGCAGACCATACAGCCACCCTTGCCAAAGAACAAGGGGCGGAGCGGATTGTTTTAGGGTATCCTAAGAATATGAACGGCACCGTTGGCCCCCGTGGGAAAAAGACAGAGGATTTTGCAGAAATGTTAAAGGAACGGTTGGAAATCCCCATTACTCTTTGGGATGAACGGTTGACCACCGTTTCTGCCCATAACCTGATGAATGAAACCAACGTCCGTGGCCAAAAGCGGAAAGACAGCGTAGACAGTATTTCTGCGGCGTATCTTTTGCAGTCTTATCTGGATAGTATAAAATAAGGAGGAAACAACAATGGCAGAATTACCGGAAAACGAACATTTGATTGATTTGATTGATGAGGATGGAAACACCGTTACCTTTGAACATTTAGACACGGTGCAATATAAGGGCAAGGATTATGTAATCTGTATTCCCTATGACGATGACGAAGAAGTTGTTACCGAGGTGGTCATCTTCCTGATTAAGAGTCAGGAGGAAGACTGTCTGGAACAAGTGGATGACCCTGCGGTTCTTTCTGCGGTTTACGACCTATTCCGTGACCGAAATAAAGAAATGTTCGACTTTGAAGATTAAAAGGGAAAGGAAAAATTTCCAGACCACAAAAAGACGGAATGGAAAATAACATTTATTTGCGATGAATGAAAAAATCTCACCTTAGACAAGGTGAGATTTTTTTGTGGCATATTCTTGCGGGCGATTCGCGAATCGCCCCTACAACAATCTTTGCGAAAAATGACGGGGATTCATTGTGCGGGGGTCATTGCGCGCGGTTGCGGGAGGATAATATCCTCCCCTACAAATTTTATATCTTTTTGCCTTTTACATAAACTGCTTGTAAGTTAAAGCCCTTATCTACCAGCAAAAAGTTTGCTAATTTCCCGGGTTCTAAGGTTCCCATATCTTTTAAAACGCCCAATTCCTTTGCCGGATTATAGGTGGCAGCGCGGATGACATCTTCTTTCGGGATGCCGCAACCAATGGCGTGGCGGACGCAGTCAAAAAGATTGGTAACAGAACCGGCGATAGTGCCGTCTTTTAAGGTGGCTTTGTTACCTTTCACCGTTACTTCCTGACCGCCTAAATCGTAGGTTCCGTCAGTCAAGCCGGTTGCCCGCATACTGTCGCTGATTAAGATGATATGTTCTGCCCCCAAAAGAGCGAAGGTAATTCGGATGGTAGAATCGGCAACGTGAACGCCGTCACAAATCAGTTCTGCATTGGCACCGCTGTCAAAAGCCGCACCCAAAATCCCCGGTTCCCGATGGGAAAATCCTGTCATTGCATTATAAAGGTGGGTGACGTGGGTAGCACCGGCATCAAAACCGGCTTTTGCTTCTTCGTAGTTTGCTGCGGTATGTGCCACAGAAACCACCACCTCTTTGGTTGCTTTCTTAATAAATGGGAGAGCATTCGGTAATTCCGGAGCAACATCTACCAACTTAATCAGTCCTTTTGCAGCAGTTTGCAAACGCTTATAAAGAGGCATCTCCGGATTTTTTAAATATTCACCGTTTTGTGCGCCTTTTTTGGCAGAGGAGAAGAAAGGGCCTTCCATATTGATGCCGCAGAGGATGGCGCCTTGCTTGGAGGTATGATTTGCCGCATTTTGAAAGACTTTGGCAAGGACTTCTTCTGGCAAAGTCATAGACGCCGGAGCAATAGCGGTGGTGCCGGACTGTGCCTGATAGTCCGCAATTGCCTGTAAAGATTCCGGGGTTCCGTCGCAAAAGTCATAACCTACACAACCGTGAAAGTGCAGGTCAATCAAGCCGGGGATGAGATACATTCCCTGCCCGTCAATAACTTCCCCGTTTTGGGTATTGGTAATTCGTTCTCCGTCAAAGGAAAGAGCACCTTTTTGAAAATCGAAATCAGGGGTAAATATATTTACATTGGTAATTGTCATTTTCCTCAACTCCTTACATTTATTATAAGGGAATTTTTGTAAGATTGTCAAGGCGCATTACTGAATAGACCAAAAAAATTTTGCATAAGATAAAATGCGGACAACATATTCCCGAAACGGACAAGAGAAAATGCCGAAAACTCCAATCGGGTTGAAAAAGTGCCAAAAGAAAAAGAAATAATTTGTGCAGTTTTCTTCTTATAAGAAATGGACAAAAATCAAAAACCGTGCTATAATGAAATTGTGATATTTAACTATGACAGAAAAACCTGATACCATAAAATCATGGGAGGGATAAGGAATGGCAATTGAGAATGCAAAAAAAATAGAAAACCCCATTTTGGATGAAACGGCGATGTACCTTTTTAACCAGGGTGTTAATTATGAAAGTTATCGGATGCTTGGCGCACATCCTATGACGGATAACGTCGGACAAAAGGGGTATTTTTTTGCAGTTTGGGCACCCAATGCGAAATCTGTTTCGGTGGTTTGTGACAGAAATGGTTGGGACAGAACCCGTGGCTTTATGCATCGACATCCGTCTTCCGGCATCTGGGAGGCATTCCTTCCCGGAATTGGTGAGGGAGAAAAGTATAAGTTTTGCATAGAAACCAATCAGGGGGAACTTCTTTTAAAAGCGGACCCCTATGCTTTTATGGCAGAGGTTCGACCGGCAACGGCTTCGGTCACAACCCGGTTGGATTACAAATGGAAGGATAAAAAATGGATGAGGGAGCGGGAGAAAATCTCGCTTTATGATAAGCCGGTAAACATTTACGAAATGCATTTCGGCTCCTGGAAACAAAAGGAAGACGGCAGTTTTTATACCTATACCGAGATCATTGATTTGCTGGTCCCTTATCTGAAAGAAATGGGATATACCACGTAGAAATGATGCCACTGTCCGAGTATCCTTTTGATGGTTCCTGGGGTTATCAGGTGACCGGCTACTATGCGGCAAACAGTCGTTATGGAACGCCCGTAGAATTAAAAGCGCTGATTGATGCTCTTCACCAGAATGGCATCGGTGTGATTATGGATTGGGTGCCGGCGCATTTCCCCAAAGATGCTCACGCCCTGGCACAGTTTGACGGGACACCTCTTTTTGAACATCCGGACAGTCGGCGTGGTGAACATAAAGAATGGGGAACCTTGGTATTTGACTGGACTAAGACGGAGGTTTTCTCTTTTCTGATTTCCAATGCGCTTTTCTGGCTTGACGAATATCATATTGATGGGCTTCGGGTGGATGCGGTTTCCAGTATGCTCTACCTTGATTATAACCGTCGTGACGGGGAATGGATTTCCAACCGGTATGGCGGAAAAGAAAATTTAGAAGCCATTGATTTTTTACAAAAACTCAACACGGCGGTATTCCAGCGTTACCCCAACGTAATGATGATTGCAGAAGAGTCCACCGCCTGGGGCGGTGTTACCGCACCGGTCTATGAAGGGGGGCTTGGGTTTAACTTTAAATGGAATATGGGTTGGATGCACGATGTTTTGGAATATATGCAATGCGATCCTCTTTTTAGGAAAGGTAATCATAATAAATTAACCTTTCCTATGATGTACGCCTTTGCAGAAAATTACATTCTTGCTCTTTCCCATGATGAAGTGGTCCACGGGAAAAAATCCTTGCTTGACAAGATGTGGGGCAGTTATGAGGAAAAATTTGCGGGGTTAAAACTTTTATATACCTTTATGTATGCCCATCCGGGCAAGAAACTGCTCTTTATGGGTGGCGAGTTTGGGCAGTTTGTGGAATGGCGGTATGCAGAGGGGTTGGATTGGCTTTTGGAGGGTTATGATGCCCACGCCAAACTCCGGCGGTTCTGTAAAGACCTGAATGTATTCTATCAAAAACATCCGGCTCTTTTTGAAATTGAACGGGAGCAAGGTGACTGGAAAGGTTTCCGTTGGTTAAAAGCCGATGACGGAGATAATAGCGTTCTTGTCTTCTTGCGGAGTAGCGCTGACCAAAAAGAGAAGATTGTTGTGGCGCTGAATTATACCCCGGTAGAGAGGCAGAAGTATCGGTTTGGGGTTCCGGATGCCGGAGAATATGAAGTGGCACTTTCTACCAACCAAAAGATTTACGGCGGTGACGGAAAAGGCAACCGCAAAGTAAAAGCAAAGAAAAAAGAGTGTGACGGGTTCTCCTACTCCATAGAACTGAACCTGCCGCCGCTTTCGGCATATTATTTAAAACTGGTCCGGGAAAAGGACAAAAAATAATGGAAAGGCAGACGGTGTAATGATGAAAGCAAAAAAATGTGTAGCAATGATTTTGGCAGGAGGTCAGGGAAGTCGATTGGGTATCTTGACTCGGGACGTGGCAAAACCGGCGGTTCCCTTTGGCGGTAAGTACCGGATTATTGACTTTCCTTTGAGTAACTGCTCCCATTCCGGTATTGATACGGTGGGGGTTCTTACCCAGTATCAACCATTGGAACTAAATACTTATATCGCCGGCGGTCAGCCGTGGGATTTGGACAGACAAAATGGTGGTGTCTATGTTCTGCCTCCTTATATGTCAGCAGAAAAAGGGGAATGGTATAAAGGGACTGCCAACGCCATTTACCAGAATATTGGTTTTATTGAACGGTTCAAGCCAAGAGATGTGGTGATTTTGTCCGGTGACCATATCTACAAAATGGATTATAACAAGATGATTCGTCAACATAATAAAGCCGGTGCTGATGCCACCATTGCGGTAATAGAAGTTCCCTGGGATGAGGCACCCCGGTTTGGTATTATGAATACTGATGCAGAGGATACCATTTTGGAATTTGAAGAAAAACCCGCAAAGCCAAAGAGCAATCTGGCGTCTATGGGTGTTTATTGCTTCCGCTGGGAGGTGCTTAGAAAATACCTGATTGCCGATGAAGAAGACCCGGGTTCTGACAACGATTTTGGTAAGAATATTATTCCTA
The DNA here is from genome assembly GCA_045544295.1 of Ructibacterium sp. Lineage (GTDB taxonomy): Bacteria > Bacillota > Clostridia > Monoglobales > Monoglobaceae > Ructibacterium. The sequence continues at coordinate 13,227 of JAZPYU010000066.1, forward strand.
AGATGTTGGAAGACGGACTGAAATTAGTAGCACATCGGTTTGAGGGTTACTGGAAAGATGTTGGTACCATCCACAGTTTGTGGGAGGCCAATATGGAACTTTTGGACGAAGATTCCGGCAGTAGTTTAGATGATGACGGTTGGAGAATTTATAGTAAAAACCCCATCAAACCGCCCCATTACATTGCTCCGGAGGCAAAACTTCGGAACTGTTATGTGACCGAAGGTTGTGAGATTGCAGGGGAGATTGACCACTCTGTCATCTTTGAAGGTGTCGTTATCGAAGAAGGCGTCAAGGTAAAAGATTCCATTATTATGCCCGGCGCAAAAATCGGCAAGGATGCCGTGGTGTATAAATCCATCATTGGCCCGGGTGCCATAGTAGGAGAAAATGCGGTCATTGGTTCTATGGAAGATACCGCGGATAAAACCTGGGTGAATGAAAAGATTTGCAGCAATGATATTACCTTGCTTGGCCAGGATGTTTGCGTTCCGGCAGGGAAGAATATTGCAGTAAACTCTATGCTGACAGAAGACGCCGTATAAACGGTGCCCCAAAACTCTGTTCCGCCTGCGGACAGATGAAAAACATATTTTGCGGGCAGAAAGGTTACGAAGATTATGAAAAACGATATGTTGGGTTTGATTTTTGCAGAAAATCCGGAAGCCAGTATGGGTGAACTCACCAGCAAGCGTTCTTTGGCGGCAGTTCCCTTTGGCGGCCGTTATCGCATTATTGATTTTATGCTTTCCAGTATGGTAAACTCTCATATTATCAATGTGGGAATTACCACCCCCTATAACTACCAAT
>JAZPYU010000067.1:0-1630 GCA_045544295.1 Ructibacterium sp.
TGACCACCAAAAAGAGTATGGAACTGATTTCTAAAATAGAAAAACTCACCAGTAGAGAGAATGCCAAAAAACTCCATCGTCAGGTTTTTGTGACCAATCGGGTCAAGACCTTGAACGAGCAGATTTATTATAACGTGGATAAAATTCACGATGCCATTGCCCAAAACAGGCAGATTTCCTTTCGGTATTATAATTTGGACGTGAACAAAGAAAAAATCTACCGGAAGAATGGGGAACGATATCAAGAGTCGCCCGTGGCGCTGACTTGGGATGATGAAAATTATTATATGATTACCTATAAAGAAAAGTACCAGAAGTTTGTCCATTATCGGGTGGATAAAATGGAACGGATCGAGATTTTGGAAAGCCCCCGTATTTTGCCGGAGAAAGACTTTGATTTGTCTGCTTATTCCAAAACCATGTTCCAGATGTTTGGCGGTGAGGAAACAGAGGTTTCCATTCGGTTTGATAATGCTTTGGTCGGGGTGGTGTTTGACCGGTTCGGCACCGATATTCCTATCTTAAAAACCGACGAAAACCACTTCGCCTGCCGGGTTAAGGTGGCGGTCAGCCCTCATTTTTTGGGCTGGATTGTGGGTTTTGGAAACCAGGCTACCATTCTTTCGCCCAAAACGGTGGTAGAGGAATTCAAAGCCTTGGTAGAGGCAGTCAAGAGTAATTATAAGGAGAAAAACTAATGCCATATATTGCAATCAAAGGGTATTCTAAGGATGCAGAAACCAAACAAAAAGTAGTAGAGGAAATCAATCAGGTTTTCTTAAAATATTGGGGTTGCCCACAGGAAGCCATTTCGATTTCTTTGGAGGAATTCGCTCCGGAGGAATGGGCAAGCCGTGTGGTGGAGAAAGAAATCAAACCCAATATGGAGAAAATGATGATTTTTTCCGGCAAAAAGAAATATTAGGATAAATATTTACAAACGAAAAGAAGTGTGCTAAAATGAAACCGCTGGGGGCATTAGCGCAGTTGGGAGCGCACCACACTGGCAGTGTGGGGGTCAGGGGTTCAAGTCCCCTATGCTCCACCAGAAAAACAGAACGATTTAGATGATAATCTAAGTTGTTCTGTTTTTTTATAGATTGTGAAAATTTGGATAACCCCAATTCCCATTTCGGATAACTTTTGCATAGCACTTGCTTGAAAATTCTTTTCGCTTAAGAAAAAAGTCTATTGGAAAAATCTTCTGAACAGATTATATTGGGTAGAAAAAAAGAAGAAGTTTTTTCCTATATATTATATATAATACTAGATTATGTGTTATTCTGTCAAAAGCAGATACAAGAAATAAGGGTTGAGGGAAAAGTGCCTAAAAAGACCGGGAAATATCGGGCTTAGTTTGTGATGATTTTTTGGGGGAAAAGTGTTGACAAGAAGGGAAAAAGATGATAAACTAAGCAAGTCGCTCGTCAAGAGGGACCGCGTCAAAAAAACTTTTGAAAAGTTCAAAAAAATGCTTGACAAGAGTTTAAAGGCGTGATATACTAAGTAGGCTGTCCCCGAAAAAGGGGTAGCAAAAGGCGTGGGAGCACGAGATGTTTGTGGCTACGGCGATAAGGTTAATCTTTACCGCTCGGAAGCAACGGCAAAGGGTGCAGCGTCACGCTGCTGA
>JAZPYU010000068.1:0-5819 GCA_045544295.1 Ructibacterium sp.
TTTTCAAGTATTTTTTGTTTCTGCCACTATTATATATCAACTTAGGGTGTTTGTCAATAAGTTTATATAAACTTTTTCAAAAAACCATCCTAAATTTACGGTTTTTCATAATCAATTTAGGCTATACCCTATCTTTACTATTTCCTTTTGCTCCTGGGAAACACACGCCAAAAGTAGAACAACAAAAAAGAAAGGGAAAGCCAGGTGCGGCTTTCCCTTTTATGCGTGAAAAATTACTCTGCTTCGGCTTCGTCAGTTGCTTCGCCCCTTGCTTCTGCCAGGGCTTTTTCCAGGGCGGCAATCTTGTCCGCTTTCTTCTTTTCCTTTGCGGCTTCGGCGGCGGCTTTCTTCTTTTCCTTTTCGGCTTTCTTCTCGTCCTTTTCGGCCTGCTTCTTTTCGTCTGCTTCTTCAATCACGGCCTTGTATTCTTCGCTATCTTCAAAAGTAGCCAGCCAGGAAGCAAACAGCAATTCAACGGAAACCTTTTCGTATTCATCGCCGTGTAAATACTGCTGTGCTTTCAGATACCGGGTAAATGCTTTCTTGATTTCGCCGGGGATTTTTACGCCCTCGGCGTTCTTGGTGTTCTTGCCTACGCTGATAATTTTCATTTGTGAAACCTCCGATTTATTTTTTTGTTTTCGGTGTTGTTATTGTATCATCAATAGAAAGATTGTCAATTATTACTTTTTCTTGATAGAAACCCGGACTTTTTGCGGCGGCTTCTCCGGGATTATCTCACATTCATTTTCAAATGCTTCTACCAATCGTTGCGAAAGCCGCAAAAGAATTGTTCTTTGCTTTTCTGTCAATCGCAATTTCCATTCTGTATCCTCATTCATAGAAAAACAAATGTGATACCCGGCCTTTATCAAACCATCACACGCCCCGGTAAAATCTTTGTGTTTCATTTCTTATTCCCTCCAAATAACCAACGCCAAAAGCCCCCAGGCCGTGCCGGTGCGGTGGCTTCTTCTGCCGGTGCTTCTTCTCCTGGTGCCGGTGTTCCTGCCGGCCTGGGCTGCTCCTGGGCTTCCTGGTATTGTCGGCCGGCCGGTGCTTCATCGGCCGGGACTTCCTCCGGGTGTGCCGGCTTTGCCCCCTGGGCTAATCCAATCAAAACTTGATTGTTGCGTTGTAGTTCCTGGGACTGCTCCAAAAGCAAAGTCAGCCGGCTGGCCTGTTCCTGGATAAACTTATCCTTTGCGGCGGCTTCCTGCCGCAGTTCTGCCGCTTCTTCTTGTAGCCTGGATATTTGCTTGTCCTTTTCAGAAAGTTGCCTTGTAAGGGCTTCCAGGGCTTCCAGGATACCCGGCGGTGTTGTGCCTGGGCTTCCTGGTGTGTGCTGTGCTTCTTCTGCTCCTGGTGTTCCCTGGGCTTCCTGGGTATTCAACCCGGTATTCAACGGGTATTCAACCGGTTTTATACCCTCTGCCGCCAGGACTTCCACGGATAAAAACTTCTGTCCGTCTATCTCCTTGACATACTTTTTCAATGTTCCATCCAGGCGTTTATAAACTGCCGCAACGGAAACGCCCCTGGCCTTTGCGTAGTCAGAAATAGAAAGGTATTCTTTATTCGTTTCCATCTTCTGTTCCTCCTGGATTTCTTATCTTATCCAAAGTATCAAACAAAGACATTTGATACTGATAGATTTCTTTTTCTGTATTGTAAAACCGGCGTGCGGCTTCTTCCATATCCTCGGTGGTTTTGCCTTTCTTCAAATCGGAAACAGTAAAAAGTATGTGCGTATAAGAACGCCCGGTTTTTCTGTATTCAACTTCAACTTTCAATTCAGAATAAGTATTGATGTCTTTCAATGCCGGCAACAATACCTTTGTTTTGAAATTGGTGAAGTTTTCATAATTGGAACAATCCAGGTGTTCTTTCAATTCATCAATAGAAAATTCCAGGACTTCGCCCATAAACGCATACGATTTTATCAGTTCATAGAGCATTATTCCGTATTTGGTTTTCATTTTGATTACATTGTGAAGCGGAAACATTGTGTAGTTCCTGGAAAGCATAAGCAAATAGGGCTTCAAATCTTCATCCAGGCGTATTTTTATCTTGCCGCTTTTCTTGTAAATTGTGGCCTTGTCAATCCAGGAAACAGTTGTTTCGCTGTCCTCGGCAACTAACCACATTACCCGGCCTTTCAATTTGGTTATAACTTCTTTCAAATAAGGGTAGTTGTTGCCGCCGGCCTGGATACCGCAAACCCGGCAAAACTCGGCAATGTCAAAAATCTGTTCTTTCAGTTCTTCATCATCTGGTTTTATCCGGCTGATAACATACAACAAAACTTTTTGTTCCAGTAGGGAAAGGCTGTTGCCGCTGTTCTTGGCAATGCGGTATCTGTTCTGTTGAATAATATCGTTGTGTTTGACAACCAGGTATTCCCGGCTTTCGCTTGTCCTGTATTCTTGGCTTTCAGAAAGCAAAGGCCGCTTTCCCTTTACTCTTGGCATACAATCGCCCCTTTCAATCTAACGATATTGTATCAGCCTAATACAGAAAAAGCAACCTTTCAAAATAAAGTTGTTTCAAATAAAATCGGCGTAGCCGATACCTTTTTATGCGGCGTAGCCGCCCTAATACTTGATATATATTTTTTTATTATTTTTTATCTAATAGTATCGCTTCCGAAAAACAACCTTTATTGAAACGAAAAACAACAAATATTGAAAACAAAAACAACCTTTATTGAAAGTTTCACCGCCCCCAGGCGTGCCGGCGGCGGCTGTTCTCCGGACTTCCTGGAGCGGGCTTCCCTGGCTGTTTTCCTCCAGGTGGCGGCGTTCTGCCGGCCTTGCGTTCCAGGAAACAAAATCATCGTGGCGGGATTATCCGCCCTTTCAAACTGGCTTTGTCAGCCCCAGGAACGCCCCAGGAAAGGGGAAAAGCGGCCTGGATGTATTTCAGCACTTGGAGCGGCTGAAAATCCGTCCGCCTTACAGCCACAACGCCCCAGGACTTTGCCGGCCTTTTTACTTGGCTGTCGGATTTCGTCGGAAATCCTCGAAAATCCTCGAAAAAAATATCTTGACATTACCGGCGGCTTGTGCCTGGGAAATCCTTTAGCAGTTCTTCCAGGGCTTTTTCCAGGGTGTTTTCCACTTTCTTTTCGATGTCCTTTTCCAGTTTCTTTTCTGCTTCCCTCTGTGCCTGGGCTTCTTCCCTGGCTTTTAGGTTTTCATACATTCGCCGGTGCTGTTCCTCCCACTTCATCCAGACCGGCTTATCGCTCAACTGATAGTACATCCAATCGGGCATTTGCCCCTTGTTGTGATAGTATTCTATTTCTGCTTGTGAAAATGCCATTTGTAATTCCTCCATTGTTTCAAAAATTGGTTATTGGTGTTTCATTTTTTGGGTATAGGCCGCCGCAAAAAATGGTTATGTCTTATAAAGCCAGGGATAAAGGAAAAAGCCTAAACCGCAAACGGTTATAGGCTTTTTCTGTGCCAAAGTTTCCCCCCGGCTTTACATACTGTATTCGTTTCTTTCTCTGCCGTTTTCATCCCTGGTTTTCTTGATAGTCAATAATCCAGTAGCAGAAAGAAAAGAATTATAGCCGGCAATCCTGGATAGATAATTCCCGGATGTAGTAGCATAGCCGCAGGCCGCAAGAAATTGTTTTGCGGTGCTGTCTGTTCTTCCACTCCTGGAAAGGCCGCAGGAATACCGCAGATAGAAATAGTATTGTATCAATAGATTATCTTTTGATTTCACCAAAGTTTCAAAGGCAAGGCCAGGTAAAACAACGAAAGACTGTTTTTCTTTTGCTCCTGGCTTACTACGAAAGTTATTATTCAATACAATTTCTTTCCGTTCTCTGTCATAGGTAAAATAGCCCTGGTATTCTTCATTATTCAAAAGCCGGGAAAGTGTGGATTTAGAAAGGACACTTTCGCCGGCGGCTTCATTTATTCTTTTAGTTAGTTCATCCAGGGATTGAAAGGTTATTTTGTTGTATAGTCTTGTTCCCTTGTCATACTCCGCAACATTGTAAAGGTATAGTATCTGTAAAAGATTGTGTTTCTTCGCTCCTGGAAAATAGGGAATGTAATACTGCTTCATTGCTTCGCTTTTCTCCTGGCGTGTGCTTCTCTTACATTGTCAGCCCTGGAAAGGTGCTAAAGGTTTTCCCGGCTGTTGTCCTTTCTGTCGTGGTTGCGGTGGTGTATGGTATCTTCTCCGGGCTTCGGTTCTCCCAGGAAAGCAAGGGCAACTAAACGATGTATGTAGCATTTCTTTCCGTGGATACTTACCTTTTGGTATCCGTGTCCGTTGTCAAAAGGTTTTAGTATGATTGCCTGGTATCCGCAGAGGGATTTTACACGGCCTTTATTGCTAACTAAATACCGGCCTTTCGTGCCGGCAATAGGCTTCCAGGCTTCGCCGGCAATGTCCTGGGTGTTGTCCTGGCAATACTCGGCGTTGAAAACCTCCCTGTATAACCTTTTCAACCCTACCTTTTGGCGTTTGCCGGCTTTGTCATACAGTAAAAACGCGTGTGCGTTCCCTGGTATCGCCGGCACGGCCTGTCCTGTCCTGGTATCCAGGATGTTGCCTTGTCTGCTGATGTGGTATCGTGGGAATGATGGAATAATGTAGTAATTCATTGTCGGTTATGCCTCCTTCAGACAGGCAATAACCTCTTGTAGCCTTGCTTTCCTGGCTTCCGAAAAGTTGTAATACCCTTTCAGCCAATTATAAAAACTGTTGCGTTTCACTTCCAGGTAGCCGGCGATTTCGGCGTATTCTATGCCCTGGAAGCACTTCAATTCTTTACAAATTTGTCGCAGTTTATCATCTGTCAAAATGATATACCCCCTTATATTTTATCAAAATTTTTATGGATTTTCAAAATTCTACCGTCTAACGGACAACTTGGAATAGTTATAGTAAATCGCCAAAAGATAAAGCCGCCCAGGATACCACGCCCAGGCGGCAATATCTAAAAAATAACTACACTATTCCTTGTATTATCTATGAAAATCTAACTAATACAATTTATAGTTTTCGCCCAAAAGCAACACATTTTGAAAACATAAAAAATTATGGTATAATTAGGGGGGGTGTATTATTTGAATTTCGGGAAAAAAATTTTTTTCAATCTCATACCCCCTTATTCCTGGCAAATACGCCCACCAAATTGACTTTTGATTTCATACTACGGATAGTAAAAGGCAAAAGCCTGGGATTACAATTCCCAGGCTTTCACTTTCTTGTAGAATGTTGTCGCTGTCATTCCAAATTCCTTTTGAACGGAAACGGCGGTGCGTTCGCCGGCTCGCCATTCTTTACAGGCCGCAGAAAACTTTTTCTTGTCAATCTCCATCGGCTTCCGTCCCTGGTATTTGCCGGCCTTTTTCGCTTCGGCTATTCCCTCGGCCTGTCGCTGTAAAATCGTTTCTCTTTCCATTTCAGCCATAGCGGCGAAAATCGTCAGCATAAACTTTCCTGTGGGTGTGTTTGTATCCAGGTTTTCTTTCAGAGAAACAAAGGCCACGCCCTTTTCGTTCAACTGATTTACCAGGGAAAGCAAATCAGCGGTGTTTCTTGCCAATCTGCTGATTTCAGATACAACAACTGTATCACCCTGCCGCACGAAAGAAAGCATTGCTTTCAACTCTTTTCTTTCGGCGTTCTTGCCGCTGGCCTTATCCAAAAATACCTTTTCACATTCACATTGTTTTGCGGCTTCCATCTGCCGGGCTTCGTTCTGCTCCTGGGTGCTTACTCGTGCGTAAAAAACTTTCATTGTGATACCTCCGGGTGTTTTCAAGTATTTTTTGTTTCTGCCACTATTA